>JBHLRT010000328.1:0-3566 GCA_048882305.1 Candidatus Thorarchaeota archaeon | reverse complement strand
AACTTGGATTCGATGTTGAAGTTCTTAATCGATTCACCGAAGAAGAATCCAAGTTGCTCTCAGTAAGTGAGTTTATACTGCAATTCTCTGATGGAGTTTTCACATCACGTATACATGGTACGCCTGACAAGTGGGCAACTCACAATAGAGTAATCCTAAGTCATGAACAAGCATCATCGATAAGATTTGAAGGATATCCGGTGGTATATTCAGAAGCTTGTAGTACTGCTCAAGAAGGACCTCTACTGAAGGCATTTCTGAATTCCGGAGCATGTTACATCGGTGCCACTCTTGATACGATGAATAATGTTGAACCTTTTGATGATTGGAGAACATGTGCATACTGCGACGGGTGGAAATTTGGATTCCTCGACCTTTTGGATTCGCATGAATTTATTGGTAAAGTAAAACTTGAGGTTGACAAGGCAATCAGAGAGAATCTTCAACCTAAAGCAATTACAGAACTTGAGAACGTTCGTAAAGGGGAAACCACGACTCTCACAATTGATAATGCTGTATCAACTGCAGAGTGGGTTCTATTTGGTAATCCCCTACGAAGCGCTCCTATTGGACCAAATGCCGATTTTACACCTGGGCGCATCGTTGTTGATACATGAGTCACTTTCGAGATCTTGAAGAAAAGAACGATCCTACGAAACCACCAACTGCTCCAATTGCAGCCATTATTATTATTGCAGATATGACATCAATGATTGGTGTTGAGAAATTCAAGAACCACTCTGATATTAGAAAAACAAGTAAGTAACTCAAGGCAGTTCCTAAAAGTCCGATAGATATCCCATCACGTATCTTTGCCACAAGATATCCCACGATAATACCAGTGACTAGTGGTGCAAGAAAATTAAGCATGAAAAACAATCCGAAATTCAAAAGGATGACCACAATGATCATCAATAGAAATCTAACCGATGGTGCATCTAACCAAGACCTAGAGGATTTCATCAGACTTCATGGTTCCACGAGTGAGTTTCGTTATAATTCTGATGTTGTGTAATTGGTGTTATGATAGATTCATATGGTTTCAGACATCAAGAATGAGCAGCCACAAAGTGGTTTGTGAGGAATTGCTATTGAGCGAGGATACGGACTCAACTAGTAGTAAGGTGAAAGACACCTTCAAGGTAAAATTGCACGCTCCAAAGAATCCATTCAAAGTGAATCCTTTCAAAAAGGATAAGGAGTAGAATCAGACTGATTCTGGTCTGCGATACTAAATTAACATCAAGCGTCTGCTAGATATCTATCTGGCAGATGCTATTGTCTTTCTAAGAGTGATGAGATTGTCTTTCCGTATCAATGTACACAACAACTATGACCTGCTATCATCCCTACATTCTTGGATATACCCCGATATTCAACCAGTACCGGAAAAAACGACAACGAGATACTTTGGACGCGCCTACAATCTAGATGATGAAAAAGTTGCACTTATAATACATCAAAAGACTCCTGGCGCCCCACTTAGAGTTCAGTATTCACCCACGGATATTGACAAACAAACTCTTCGATCATTAATCCAACGAACACTCAATCTTCGCTTTGATTTGAGTGACGCCTTAAGTCAGATGAAGGATGATCCAATAATATCTCACCTTGTTCATCAGGTGGCTGGCATCCGTCCGTATATGTCTCCAACCCCATATGAAGCATTAATCAAGACAATCATCCAGCAGCAAATATCCTACAGATCTGCAAATCTCTTTACAAAAAGAATGGTACTTGGACTAACTGATCCTGTTTATTTTGAGAATCAGAATTGGTATCACTTTCCTGATGCAAAAACAATAACAACTACTGGTGTTGATGGACTGAGAGAGTTTGGTTTTGGCTACAAGGTTGATTATATTCATAGAGCTGCGTTTCTTGTAGATAATGGGGAGATTGACTTAGACTCTCTGGTTGGGATTCCATACAAAGAAGTATATGCTGCATTGAAACCAATACATGGTATTGGCGATTGGACAATCCGTGTACTGTCCTTGGCAGGTCTAGGGAATTTCTCAGTCTTTGCATATAACGATCTTGTCATTCAAAGGATTCTTGGACAACTTTACAATAACAGTAAAAGAATGAATGCAAAAGAAGTTCAAAACTTGGCGCAAAAGTGGGGCGATTCTGGTTCAATTGTTCTGTATCTGCTGATGTGTGCTGAAGTTTTGGGATTTCTTAAGACCTAGGTCGGGCAGAAAACCCATAAAAGGGCTCTAGTCGAAAAACCAAACTGTCTAATCAGGTGAATTACCTTTGTCCAAGGTTGGAAAGAAGAATTCAAAGTTATGGCGCATTTGGTCCATGTTCCTAAAGGAATTAAGGCTAATTCAAAATGATAAGTTCGCGCTCTTACTTGTCTTTGTCCTTCCGACCATGATTATGTTTACAATGTTTGCAGCTACTCATCAAAGCGCAATTGGAATTTCACCTGAAACCGGGAAGAATGAGGATGCTATAAGAATAGGTGTTGTCGATGTAGATACATCTAACACATTTCCAGGACAAGATCTCTCAGTCAATTTTACATGGTACCTTACCAATAGTCCCGACTTCATTGTCCAAGTGTACGGGACTGAAGCCGAGGCATTGGATGCTCTTTATTTTGATAGGGTGAAAGCATATGCGGTCATTCCCTATGGCTTTGAAGGGAACATCACAAATGACATCCCCGCTTTCGTAGGCATTCATATCAGTAGCACGGATTTTGAAAGCCAAAGTGCTGTCTTTTCGAAATTTAGTGGAGTTGTGCAGGATTTCCGCTATGACCATGGATGGATTCGAGGTGAGATTGCAACTGAGATGATGGCTGAATTTCAGCCTGAAGGTACATCTGGTTTTGAAGCGACTTTTGGTGTCTTTATGATAGTTTTTGCTGTCTTCATTGCTGTTGCTGCTACTGCAGCTCAAGCAATTGTTGGTGATATCCCGCTGAACAGGATGCTTCTTACACCTGCAAGTAAAATGGAGGCTATTCTCGCGAAAGTTTGTGCGTACTTTGTTGTGGGTATGTTACAAGCTCAATTCTTGCTCATCCTATGGCAAGTCCTCTTCAACATCAATGTGTGGGGTGAATATCTCACAATGAATATAGTTCTAGCATTGATGTCACTTTCAGGCTCATGTCTCGGTGTACTAATCTCTACAGTGGTTACAACGAGACTTCAAGCAAATCAATCGTTTCTTTTCCTTCTTTTTGGTAGTACAATAGTCGGCACAGGATTCATGGATGTGGGTTTGATTGATGATTACTTCCCACTGAATTTAGGCCGAATCATGATGTCTGATACAGCATTCAAAGGAGTCGCTCTTGCGGAATATACAGGTGATATATTGATCATTCTCGAGTTTTCTTTGGTTCTGCTTCTCATCGCTTGGATTATTTTCGCTCGAAGGACAACTCTAGCATAGGTTCTGTGGTAAGACCCTTAAGGTTCCTCTTCTATTATTCCAGAGGAGGTCTGATAATATATGAGTGTAGTAAAAGTAATCGAACTGATTGGAGAGTCACCAAAGAGCTGGGAAGAAGCTTGCCAAAATGCCTTGAACGTCGCAGC
>JBHLRT010000327.1:0-3567 GCA_048882305.1 Candidatus Thorarchaeota archaeon | reverse complement strand
CGACGACCCATCAAAGCAGTAATCAAACAGATGGATGAAATCTCAATGACCACTCAAAATGAGGTCATGCTTGCCCTTATGTCAATCATTAGAGCTCTCAATACAGGCAATCACATTGGAGCACTCCTCATGCTGCAAGAGAATGAAGAAGCATTACTAGACAAGGCAAAGAGAATTCGAGTTCTTATCGAACAGTCAAAGAAGGTACGTCCCTAAAACAATTGGTGACGGAAGACAAAAGTGTCCATTCGGCTTTTGATTCAATGTCAGGTGATTGTAATTGAGCACACATCATGAGAATATTTCATTTCAGACCCGAGGAGATTGTGACATGATTGACATCACTCACTTGGTCGAGAAAGCAGTAGGAAAAAGTGAGATGAAGACAGGCATCTGTACAGTATTCTGTACTGGTTCAACTGGGTCTATAACAACCATTGAATACGAAGATGGACTTCTAAAGGATTTTCCCGTAGCAATGGAGAGAGTGGCACCAAAAGATGCATTATATGAACACCACCTCAGATGGCATGATGGAAATGGTCATTCTCATATCAGGGCATCTATTCTCGGTCCAAGTCTCACGATTCCCTTTGTAAATGGAAAATTGACTTTAGGTACATGGCAACAAATAACCTTTGTAGACTTTGATAACAAGCCTAGAAGTAGAAGACTCGAGATTGTGATAATTGGTGAATGACTAGGGTAGATCGTGGTCTGTTCCAAATTCCCAAGAAAGGGTTCTCATACTAGGACTCTGAGGAGCAGAGTCTCTTATCTTCAAAGCAAGATAGTGTATTCTCAAAGCCCTACGTAATCGATGTATCTGATAAGGAGCAGTCCAATTTGGTGCAGAGTTGCGGTATCCATAGGAATCCATGAGGTCTCTGATTGTATCTAACTCCTTTTTGACTTGGGTCTTAATGTCATCAAGGTCACGTTGTATTGTTAGTCCAGGGCTATCTGTCAATCAAGACAACTCTCCAACACTGTCCTTCCAAAAGACACCATATTACATCATGTAAGACGGGAGTATTACCATCATTCGCGGACTTTTCGCTTCTTTATTGGAGTCCTGCGCATCTTGGTTCCACACACTGGGCATTCGATTTCGCGCTTTAGTGTCTTAGATTTGTAATGGCAAGCAGGACAGCTCATTGCCCATGTGATTTTATGTCCAAACTTTCCAGATGGATCTAGGATATTCAAGCCCAGATGACTCGCGGTATTCAATACAGCCATGTCTGTAGAAACGAGAACGACATTGTTTCCACCAAAATCATCTAGCATCAATGCAAGTGCCACAAGTTCAGTATCATTCTTAGAAATGACTAAATTATCACCAGAACGGATGGCTGCCGCTTTGGCTCGAACCAGATAATCATCAGCGGGATCCATACTTGTCATGCGTTCCAGTATCATCAGAATCTCTGCTCGCTCTTGACTGCGTCTATTATGAACCTCAGAAAGGATACCGGTTGTTGTAGTTAGTTTCGCGTCTTTAACACTCATAGCCCACGTTGAGAACAAAACGCCTGCATCAACCACATATACTTGTGACATCTAAGTCACCTATAATGTTCGAGGAACTAAACGAGTGTTCAAACGGTCGTAGTAATTGTCGTATAAACGAATGAAGCGGGTCACTATATCAGATTTCCGCATCCACACTGTTTCATGCGGTTCTACATCTCGTCTTTTTTGTCCATCAATAATTGCTAGGCCGGGTACTCCAGGCTTGACAAGCTCAAGTTCGAGTGTAGATTCATCAGGAATCACAATGGATTTCAGTTCAAATCTTGGAGGACAGACCGGGACGAAAATGAGTCCATTGACATTTGGAGTGAGTATAGAACCTCCTGCAGCAAGTGCATAAGCGGATGATCCAACCGGAGTTGCAAGCATAGCTCCATCAGCTCGACCATAATCAACCTCAACTCCATCAAGAAATACATGGAACGTGAGTAATCGCCCAGGAATCTTAGAAACAATATAGACTTCATTCAGAGCTTCTTCGAACGTCCTCTTTCCTACACCAGAATTGATGTTCACATTGTGTTCAATGATGCAATCACCCTCAAGGACTTTTGTAAGAGAATCTAACGCGGACTCAGTGTCGCACTCTGTAAGAAAGCCCACAGTGCCTTTGTTAATACAAAACAAGGGGGTTTCTCGATCCTTTAGTGTGGATAGTGTGTAGAGAATTGTTCCATCTCCCCCGATTGTCACAACAAAATCTACATCCATCTCCTCTATCGGTGTGTATTGAACTCTCGTATCTAAAACATTACAAGAACCTGGATCCACCTGAACATCAAACTCATTTGTTAATAGAAATTCTGCGACCTGGTTCGCAATCTCCTCAATCTCAGGACGGTCTGGTCTGCACACTAATCCGATTGTCCGTTTATCTGTGAGAATCTGTGGGTTATCTTCAATCACAATTGAACACTCCGAAGCTTGGGCTTTATTTAGCCCCTTTTACAGTTATTGACTAGGTGGAAACCTATAACGCCCCCAAATATATATAGATGAAACTAAAGGTGTGAAACAACACAGGTCTGTATGACTAAGTTGGTGAAATAGAGTGAGCATTAAGAAGTCTGAGGCCAAAAGCCTGAAGCCGGGTGCATACTTCCTAATTGAAGGAGAACCATGTAGAGTCGTATCAATAGAGAAATCAAAGCCGGGAAAGCATGGCGCAGCCAAGGCTAACATTGTTGCCATTGGCTTCTTTGACAATCGAAAACGGAATGTCATAATGCCTGCAGACAGGATGGTAGATGTGCCCCTTATCGACAAGACAAGTGCAACTGTTATAGCTGATATGGGTGAAACGTACAGTCTCATGGATAGTGAATCGTACGAAACATATGAAGTTCCTAAGCCCACAGACGATGAGATAGCCTCAAAGATTGAGCTGAATGTTTCAGTGGAAGTCTGGGATGTAATGGGAAGGAAAATAATTACTCGAGTAAAAACCTAGAACATTCTAAATCAGGACAAGAGATGTTCTACATGGGCATGACAGAGAAGCTTGATCCAAAGGACCTTAGAATCATTGAGATGCTCACAAAGAATGCGCGTACATCATTAAGAGAGATGGCAGTTGTAGTCAAACTCAGTCCTAGTTCTATCCGGAACAGAATGGAACGTTTGGTTGACATCGGAGTCATAAAGAAGTACACTCTAGATATTGACCATAAGAAGTTAGGGTATGATATTCAAGTCATTGTACTCATAACTTCAAAACCTGCAGAGTCCAATCGACTCTTCACTGCACTCAAAGAATACGACCAGATCTACGATTTATTAAGAACCTCTGGTCCCGCTAACTTCATCTGCATGGTTCGAGTTCGAAACATAACCGAACTCACGAAATTCATTACTGATGAACTTGAGAAACTGAATGGTGTAGAACGGATAGAAACTATGTTCATTCTTCCACAGGAATAATGAGTGGTGCGGAGGGCGAGATTCGAACTCGCGAACTCCTACGAGACAGGGATCTGAGCCCTGCGCCTTTAACCTGGCTTGGCAACCTCCGCATTCAAATTCGAGTTCTTA
>JBHLRT010000326.1:0-3573 GCA_048882305.1 Candidatus Thorarchaeota archaeon | reverse complement strand
TGAAGCAGTCCTTGAAATTCTGCATCAATCTTCTTCTCGATTTGATCCATTGTTTTATCGTAGGAATCCCATGGAGCAATCTTCATCCTAGCTATGTTATCGAGAACACTAAGCTCCAGAATTCTTCGAACCTGAACTCCTGCTTGAACTGCTTCGGTCATTTTCTTCGAGAAATTAATGATAATCCTCAACATTCGGTAGGTTTTGCCCATTGGAGAGTATGTATCAATCTCATGCAATGCACTCTGAGTCAGAAAGTCTTCCTTAATCATTCGCGCTGCTTCTAGAATCGCACGTTCAGACTCTGGAAGTGCATCAGGACCAACTAGCTGGACTATCTCTCTAAGTTCCTGGTCCTTCTGCAGAAGAGCTAATGCTTCTTTGACGAGCTCAGGCCAGTCCGTTCCCATGTTGGCTCTTTGCCATTTTTCAAGCGTACCAAAGTACAGCGAGTAACTTGTAAGAGTGTTAATTGCCGGGAAGAATCGTCTCGCTGCGAGATCTTTATCGAGCGCCCAAAAGACTTTCACAATTCTTAGTGTTGCTTGTGTTACGGGTTCTGAAAAGTCACCGCCAGGAGGTGAAACAGCTCCACAGAGTGTGATTGAACCAAGTTTTTCACCAGAACCAAGTGTCTTTACTCTCCCTCCACGCTCGTAGAACTGAGCAAGTCGTGATCCAAGGTACGCAGGATAACCTTCCTCAGAGGGGAGTTGACCTAACCGACCTGAGATTTCTCTCAATGCTTCAGCCCAACGTGACGTTGAATCAGCCATGAGCGCGACATCATAACCTTGGTCTCGGAAATACTCGGCAAGTGTGACAGCAACGTAGATAGATGCTTCACGAGCTGCAACAGGCATATTGGATGTATTTGCTATCAAAACAGTTCTTTCCATCAACGGACGGTCTGTCTTTGGGTCTTTCAAATGTGGCCACTCTTCAAGTGCCTCAGTCATCTCATTTCCTCTTTCACCACAACCAACGTAAACAACAACTTGAGCATCAGCCCATTTAGCAAACTGATGTAGTGTGACCGTCTTTCCAGTTCCAAAACCGCCAGGAATTGCACCTGTGCCTCCCTTTGCCTGAGGCATAAATGTGTCAATGACACGCTGTCCAGTAACTAATGGAGTATCCATTCCAACACGTTCTTTGAAGGGACGACCTATTCTGACAGGAGTCCTTTGCATCATCATTACATTATGAACGTCCCCGTGTTGGTCTTTTACCTTGCAGATTGTTTCTTCGACTGTATATTCACCTTTCTTCACAATCTCGCTAATTTCACCTTCAACCCCTAGAGGGATAAGAATTCTAGATGTGATAATACCGGTTTCAGGAACTTCGCCGATAATATCGCCGGGTTCCACCTTATCGCCTACTTTTGCTGTAGGATTGAACTCCCATTTCTTTTCCTTATTGAGTCCCTCAACACTCAGTCCTCTTGTGATGAAATCACCAGAGAGGTTTCGTAGATCAGGTAGTGGTCTCTGAATGCCATCATATATTGACCCCAGAAGACCGGGACCAAGCTCTACTGAAAGAGAGTCTCCAGTAGCCTCGACCGGTTCACCAGGAGCCAAGCCGGATGTTTCTTCGTAGACCTGAGCGGTGAACTCTTCTTCACCAACCTCAATGACTTCACCAATGAGTTGTTGTTTTCCAACTCGCACAACCTCATACATTCGAACAGCAGGAATACCCGAACACTTGACTACAGGTCCCGCAATGCTTTCAATTCGCCCAGTTACTTTTGTCAAAGTACACATCTCCGGATATAGTTAGGACTAGATGTTAATCTCAATTCCAACAGCTCTGCGAATCAGCTCTTTTAGTACTGTTTCATAGGCGCCAGTGGTTCCGTCTCTATCTGGTATCAGCAATATAACTGGTACAGGTGACTGAGATAACTCAACTATGGTTGTCTCAACCTCCGCAGCTAGTGGTTCAGTGAT
Source organism: Candidatus Thorarchaeota archaeon (assembly GCA_048882305.1). GTDB lineage: Archaea > Asgardarchaeota > Thorarchaeia > Thorarchaeales > Thorarchaeaceae > SMTZ1-45. Next base: position 1,615 of record JBHLRT010000326.1, on the reverse strand, counting down.
CATTATGAGGCCCATTGTAGGGTCTCTAAAGTATTGGAACAGGTAATTACGAGTTTCTTCAGGATTCTTGGGTATGGCGCATTCATTGACACCGACTAACCTAAATCCTGTGACCGTATCCCGGTCGCCTATCACTGCTATTTTATTGCTCGACATGACTGCTACCACTGTCGTCGGACTTAACTGATGCTTAACAGTGCACTAAAAAAGCATTTGGAATTGGCGTATACTAGTTTCTAACTTGTGAATTGTGAGATAATGTCCTGCTCCTCAACAAGTGTCCAACAATACAAGCATTTCAGTTGAATAGGCTTTTTTGAAACGACCTCGTACTTGCTATGGATAGGTTCACGTTCCTTGTTTGTCACACACCGCTGGTTAGGACACTCGAAAATGTCCGTTATTGTTTCAGGGAGTTCAACTCTTGTTTTCTTTATGACCTTGAAATCTTTAATTAGATTGATTGTGGCTTCTGGTGCAACAAGAGCAATCCGGGCTACTTCTTCTTCTTTCAAAAACCGATGTTCAACCTTGACAATGTCCTTCTTCTCAATTCTGGAGCTACTGATGTTCATGGCCAATGAGACGATGTTGCCATCCTGTCCTGTGATTCCTAGTATCTTTAGCACTTCTAGAGCCTTGCCAGCTCTAATGTGATCAATCACTGTGCCATCATGAATTTTGACAATCCTAATCTTTTCATCCCCAACCTTTTCAGACATAGCCAATCACGCAGCTTCGACTGATGCCTTCTGGTTTTAGACCTTGCGGATATCAGTATCAATGACTCAAAGGCGAAGGTTGATATGCATAGCTGAAGGAGCACTCCCAGAAGACGGTGATATGGTCTTGGTTCTTGAAGGTCTTGGAAAATCACTAAACTCAGCACTGAAGAAACTCTTTGGAGCTAGTGTAATAGATGAGGAACTAGTAAAAGAACTGGTTAAAGACATCCAGCGAGCATTACTCGTCGCGGATGTTGATGTCAATCTAGTGATGGCTATAACTAAGAGAGTGGAAGAACAAGCCCTTGACGAAAAACTGCCGAGAGGGGTTTCTCGGCGCGAACACATTGTTCGTGTAGTGTGGGACACACTCGCGTTCTTTTTGGGAGAGAAGACGGTTCCTCTTACCATCCACCCTGGAAAACCAAACCTCGTCATGATGGTGGGAATTCAAGGTTCTGGAAAGACAACAACCATCGGAAAACTTGCTCGCTACTACCAGAAGAGAGGTATCAAGACGGGAGTGATCTGTGCAGACAATTTCCGACCTGGTGCATATAGTCAACTAAAGCAGTTGGCTGAAAAATCAAATATACCATTTTGGGGAAATGAGAATGAGAAAGATGCTACAAAACTAGCGAAGACTGGCGTCAAAGAGATGCAAAAGAAGGGTATTGAACTCATCCTCTTAGATACATCTGGTAGGCACAGGGAAGAAACAGGACTCATCAAAGAGATGAAAGACATCTCAAAGAGTGTGAGACCACAGGAGATTGTTCTAGTCATTGATGGTACTCTTGGTCAACAAGCAGGAGTACAGGCTGCTGCTTTCAAGAAAGCCACAGATATCGGTTCGATCATTGTAACAAAACTTGATGGCGGTGCGAAAG
>JBHLRT010000325.1:0-3580 GCA_048882305.1 Candidatus Thorarchaeota archaeon | reverse complement strand
TGTTGATCATTGGGACTATCAGCCCATCGTCCGAACATGCGATTGAAGAGATTCTTTAACGGAGTAAGGTCCATTAGCAATCACGACCTGATTAATGGCTGGTTCAATCGACGAGGTTATAATCGTGTCGGTTTGAGTGCAGGGTGAGATGAAATGAAAGACTCCATGAGTAATGTTGACATCAGACTGATTATACCTGAGTTACGAGAGTCTGCAGAAGGCGCATTCATAAAAAATGTGTATCAGTATGGAGATATCCTTGTCCTAAAGATTTACCAACCAGGAGGAGGTACAGCACAGCTCCTGATTCATCCAGGTCAACGTATTCATCTCACAGAGTTCACACGAAAAGCGCCACGTACTCCCCCAAAATTCTGTACAGTGCTCCGGAAATACCTTCGAGACAAACGAATCAGTTCCGTAAAACAATATGAGTTGGATAGAATTGTCATTATTGAGGTTGGAGATGAGGAAAATTCCTACAAACTTGTAGCAGAGCTTTTTGGTAATGGGAACCTGCTCCTTCTTGACCCAGAGGACACGATCTTCGTAGCCATGCGATATAGAAAGATGAGAGACCGTGATATCGTCCCAAAGGCCAAGTATGAATTCCCACCTCCGAGAGGACTGGACGTGCTTACACTTGAACCGGGCTCGCTACGGGATCTTATCGTTGATTCAAATGCAAATATCGTTCGAACTCTTGCCAGTAGGCTCAATCTAGACTCTCTGAGTTGTGAAGAAATATGTGCTTTAGGAAGGGTTTCGCCAAAAGTAATGAGTTCAGAGATTGATAGCCAGACGCTTTCAGATCTCCAGAAAGGAATATCCGATTTTGTTGAAAAGCTGAAAAAAGGTGTCAATGAGCCAAATATAGTCCTTGACAACGAGCCAAGTGAGGAAGAAGAGCCAGAGTTCATAGCATTCTTACCTTTTCGATTTGAACTTTACAAAGAATTGCCAATTGAAACATTTGATACATTCAGTCAATCTATTGACGAATTTTCTGGAGTGTCTGAGAGTGAATTAGAGGATACAGCTGAACAGGATGCTCTCTCAAGGGAGCAAAAGCGGTTGCAGAAAATAATAGACAAACAGAATGAGGGCATTGAATTACTAGTAGAGAAGGCAAAGGTTCTCAGGCAAAACGGCGAGCTTGTATATTCGCATTTCTCCATTGTTCAAGAGGTTTTAGAAACAGTGACAAATGCAAGGTCTGGAGGAATGCAATGGGATGAGATAATTGCTAAGATCGAAGAGGGCAAGAAAAAAGGAATCTCTTCTGCTGAAGTGATTCAGAGAATCATTCCATCACAAGGCCAAATCATTGTGAAGTTGAATGGTACAGATGTGACTTTGGACATTCGACTCTCAACTCAAGATAACGCATCACGGGCTTATGAGCAAGCAAAGAGATCTGAATCCAAAGTAGAAGGTGCCAAGAAGCAGATTGCACGGACAAAGGACAAATTGGAAAAGCTAGAAGTTAAGGCGGCTGAACCTGAACTAAAGAAAACACCTGTCAAGGCGAGGAAGAAACGTTGGTATGAGAAATTCAGATGGTTCATTTCATCTGAAGGCTTTCTCGTTTTGGGAGGGCGTGATGTAAAGAGTAATGAGAGTCTAGCCAAACGACACATGGGAGCCAATGATGTATTTCTCCATGCATCTCTCCACGGTGCGCCATATACAGTAATCAAAGTACCTGATGAACCGCCAAGTCAGCAAACGTTAGAAGAAGCTGCTCAATTCGCTGTCACTTTCTCAAGAGCTTGGCAGGATGGACTGTCCAGTGGTGATGCTTACTGGGTCAATCCGGAACAAGTGAGCTTCAGTCCACCTTCTGGAGAATACCTACCTACAGGAGCTGTAATGCTGTATGGTACGAAAAACTACATTCGAAACATGACTGTGGAGCTTGCAGTAGGAGTCATCCTTGAAGATGAATACGCCATTCCAATTTCTGGACCACCATCTGCCGTTACAACTCAGACAGAGTTCTTTGTGCGTGTTGTACCTGGAGATATGAAAAAAGGGCAACTTGTGAAAGAGGCCATTAATAGACTTAAACAGCTAGTTCCAGAGGATCAAACGGATTTAGTGAGTCACATACCACAAGAAGACATGATGCGAGTTCTACCAACTGGTGGTGGAAGAATAGAACGGTAGGAAAACGCTTACAGTTTCTTGGACTTTGATACAGACACATTTAAAATCAGACGAAACGGTGTCCAGCTTGAGAAGACACTCTGCCAGTTGGTTGGCTGGGCGTCTGACCAACTTCTGAAAAATTGAGGTTAAGCAAATGTCTGACTCCTCTCATTCAATGTATGTCAGAGACATAATGTCTATCAATGTCGTCACGATGCCGCCAGATGCAACTGTGTTTGATGTTGCTACATCTATGTCTAAGATGGATATAGGTTCCATAATTATTGTTGACCGAGATCGGCCGATTGGTATTATCACTGAGTCTGATATCGTAAGGAGAGTCATAGCAGATGAGAAGGATGCAAAGACAACGATAGCTCGAGATATTATGTCATCACCTATAATTCATGTAGAACCCGGTACTGCACTAACAGAGGCAATGCGTGTGATGGCACGAAGTAGTATTCGTCGTGTAGCCGTCTTAAAGAACGACTCCTTGGCAGGAATTGTCACTTCGAGAGACCTACTTCGATGGTCCCCAGAGCTCATCGATATCCTTGTCGAGTCGTTGCGCTTACAAGGTGAAGGTACCCAAGTAAGGGATGAAGATGAAGAAGATATAGCATATGGAGGCGAATGCGACAGCTGTGGAGAATACTCGACTGAACTAATTGAGGAAGATGGCGAGTATCTGTGTGAAAATTGTCGTAGTTAGTTGGTCATACACTCGATAACCAACTTGAGTTGTGTTCAAACCAGTGCGATAGGAGATTATTGTTATGAAAGTGAGCCAAATCATGGTCGAGCCAGTCACAATTGACAAGGATCAAAGATTATCCTTTGCGCTCGAGCAATTAGAGAAGAAGGGTGTAGAGAGACTAGTTGTTGTTGAGAATGGAGATGTCAGGGGCATCATAACATATGCGGATATTGCTGACAGACTAGGTGTAAGTAAAGTAGTAGCCCTCTCAATAAAGAGGCTCCATGTGTCTAGTGCAATGACTGATACTGTAATCACTGTAGATCCAGATGATGAGGTCACTGATGTCGCTCAACTAATGATTGACAGAGGAATGAGTGGTTGTCCAGTTGTAGACGATAAGGGAACTCTTGTTGGCGTGATTACAAAAGTACAGATTTCTGAATTAGTGAAAAAGTTCGAGAATGTAAAAGTAAAGGATCTAATGACCACAGAAGATATTCTTCAAGTCAATCCTGTGTCGCGTCTTGTGAAAGCTAGAGGTGATATGCTAGCTGCAGGATATTCTGGTATGCCAGTGACAGACGGGGGTCGTGTGCTGGGACTGATTACAGAGCGAATGGTTGCAGAAGCTATGGCCCGATTCACAGTGGAGGTCCCAGACAAACACCGTGCAAATCAAGTCAGGCAGATTCGTGTTGTAGATGCAATGCTTCAGCAGCCACCGAT
>JBHLRT010000324.1:0-3583 GCA_048882305.1 Candidatus Thorarchaeota archaeon | reverse complement strand
GTTGCTGACATCAGTGACGCAGAACTCATTTTACTGAATACTTGCGGCGTGAAAGAACCGACTGAAGATAAGATAGTTCACAGACTAGAAGAACTAGCGCGGGAAAAAAGGCCGGTAGTAGTTACTGGATGTCTACCCAAGATATCAGTCGAACGGGTCGAGAAAGCTATTCCTGGTTTTGCTGCATTGTTAGGCCCTCAATCTGTCGAAACCTTGGCATCGATTGTTCCACGCGTATTGGAGGGAGAACGAGGGATTCGACATATCGAATCTGATAGTTCTTACAAACTAAAGTGGTTTGCTGGTCCTCCTGACAGTGTGATTTGTACAATACCTATCTGTGAAGGATGCCTTGGGAGTTGTGCTTATTGCGCCGTGAAGTTTGCTCGAGGTAAGGTCAGAAGTTACACAATCGAGGATATCTCTCAGAAGGTAGAACGTTGTGTCCATCTTGGTTACAAAGAGATTCGCTTGACATCACAGGATGCTGCCGTATATGGAAGCGATACAGGTGAAAAACTTCCCGATCTTATGAAAGCTCTAAGTAACATTGAAGGGTCACATATGTTTCGAGTAGGAATGTTCAATCCCAACATTGTAATGGGCTCGATTATTGACCTACTTGAATCAATGGACAACGAACACTTCTTCAAATTCTTCCATGTTCCTCTTCAATCTGGAAGTGACAGACTTTTGAAGACCATGAAACGCCGGTACATTGTCAGTGATTGGGAACATGTAATTCGACGAGTACGAAAGCGATTTCCGAATGCAACAATTGCTACGGATATCATTGTGGGTTTTCCTGGGGAAACGGATTCTGACTTTGAACAAACACTTGAGTTGATTCAACAAGTTAAGCCCTCGGTCACGAACATATCAAAATATGGCGATCGACCGAATACACTTGCTTCCAAATCTAGGGAAAAAGTTGACACGTCAATAAAGAAACAACGTAGTAGAATTCTGACAAAATTGGTGAATGAAATCCTACTAGAATCTAATGAAGCATGGGTAGGATGGTCTGGACCAATAATAATCACAGAGAAGGGTCCCAAAGGTGGTATGCTTGGGAGAAACGAGTCATACAAGACTGTTATTGTTCATGAAGAATTGAAACCTGGTGCCATCGTTGATGTTGAGATTACATCATCAGATCGAACGCATCTCAACGGTGCAATTAGTTCCTAGGCCCAACCTCAATATCGATGATTTTCCCTGATTCAGCACTCTTTCTTGCTGCTTCTACAATATCTAATGCATGGAGACCATCATCAATGTTTACCCTTGGAGACTCTCCTGTTTCAATACACTTCAGAAAGTCCCTAAGCACTTCTCGAACAGGTTCTCCGTAGACCTTTATCGTAGCTCCTCTCTCTGGGAGTTGAATTGTGTCACCCTTAGCCACTGGTGCCTGGTCCAAATGCTGAATTTTGATTATCTGTCCGAACAAATCCAGAACCAGAGTACCTTTTGTGCCTGAAACATCCATGTATCTTCTTCGCCCTGCATACTGCCTTGAGAGATGAAACGTGTGTTCTGTTCCAGAATCAAACTTTACCATCACGGTTCCGCTGTTGTGAATCTCTCCTTGTTTGTTACTCTGAGCATAGAGCTTTGCATGTCCACTACTTATTCTTGCCATGATATCAAAGTCATGGACTCCGATGTCCTCGAACACATCCCCAAGAGATGGAATCCTATCTGGAGCAACAAATCCACGTCGGTCATGTATCACAGATCTCGGTGTGCCTATGGCATCCGTTTTGATAAGAGTCAATGCTCGTTCTACGATAGGATTGTAGATTTCAGAATGCGACACAAGAACAACGATTCCCTTTTCTTTCACAACCTTTGCAAGGTTTTTCCCATCTTCGAGGGTGCTTGTCATTGGTTTTTCAATCAGAATTCCCTTGATTCCATCATAGTTGGTTGCAATGGCACGAGCTATATTGGCGTGAGTTGAAGTAGGTGTAGAGATGACAACTCCATCTGGCTTTATTTCTTCAAGCATACTCTCGAAGTCTTTGAAAGCTTTCGTGTTGTGGGTCTGCGCAACTTCTTCAACAGTTGCTTGGTCAGTGTCTGCTACGCCAGCCAAAACACCTATGTCGCTCAAAATTCGGGCATGAATACGACCCATGTTTCCTGTCCCAACAATCACAATCCTTCGAGATGACGTCGTCAATCACTCCTGATGGTTTCAAAATGCTCGCGTTAGTCTTGACCTTTATACATTGCCATGGTTCAGAAACCGTCTTGAGATTACCATTTTTCTACAAGAATATGCCGTAGAAGTAGCGATTTTTCTCATGACGGTCTTATATAGACCCAAACGTATTGGAATTTGAATCCAAGATTCACACACACCTTTCAGGGACTCGCCACAAAGACAATGCACGTCTTGGATCACTATGCCGCGCTGAGTCCCATTACGCTTCAGAAGACAACTCCCTCCCTCGGACCCACCCGATTAAGGAGTGCGATTTTGCCTCATCGCACACGGGGTGGGTCCTTTTACAATTTCTTTTTGAAACCACTTTCGGTTTTTGGACTTATGATGCAGAGAGAAACGATGAAGAAGCTGGAGCAGTGGGCGAGAGTTGAAACACTTGACTTCCGTATACAAGTAGTAACATAGATAGTCCCACTATTGGGAATACTGGCATTTGGATTAGTGACCACTCTTCGAGAGTTCCATAGATCAAATGACAGACGCTTATCCAAACTATGAGGATTAGGACATCTATACCTGCACCATACCTAGCTGGTATTTTTCTCAAACCTACAGCAATGTGGATTAAGAAATACAATGCCATCATGATTACAAATGGGATTGTATTGAGATTAGTGACACCCCCGACACCATATTCAACCTGAAAAAATGCAGAAGTGAACCGAGCAGCCCATAGATAGATTGTGACACTTGACTCCCATCCAGGAGGCGGTGGATAGTAGGGCGGTGGATTAAGGTTGTTTAGAACCACAAAAGGTACGAATATCGCGACAAAGCCAAGTAGAATCATTGGGATAATTATCCCGATAATACCTTGAATATCATGTGATCGTTCTTCAGGAGAATCCTGCACGAATCAATCCCCCGTTATGCATTTCTCATCAAATAGATTTGAAGATTTTCTTATGAAAAACTGGTTAATGAAAAACGGGAATTCGACCAACTTTCTCTGCGACCACTTAAATCCCCGTCGTGGTAACACACAATAAATCCGAATAGATTGTGGAGAAGATAATGTCTAGCAAGAATCCTATGCACCCTTTCGATGAAGCTGTTGAACTGACGCCAACATCGTCAAGTACATACGAAGGTTGTATACCTGAAACCTATGCCAATATGGTGGGTCCGTTTGGTGGCATCATTGTGGCAGTCATTCTAAACGGTATACTTTGTCATAAAGAACGCCAAGGAGATCCTGTTTCGATAACTGTAAACTTTGCAGGACCAATCGCATATACTCCATTTGAGCTAACTGTTCGTCTAATCCGTACAAACCGTTCGAACCAACATTGGATAGCTGAGCTCACCCAAGAATCAATCGTAGCTGCAACAGACACTGCGATTCTT
>JBHLRT010000323.1:2262-3584 GCA_048882305.1 Candidatus Thorarchaeota archaeon | reverse complement strand
GTTACATTCACAATTAGGTTTAGTGATGAAATAACAGGACTACTAGTACAACCTGACAAAGATCAAGTTCTAATATATAGTGAAGGGGCTTTGTTACTAGTAGATGACTTCTCCATGAACTACTTAGGTTCAGCTTTTGAGATTTCTATCAACTCATCGGTATTATTTGTTGGAGTGATTAGCAACTGGAATATCACTTTCTATGTAGATTGGCAAGATACTATTGCGCCATATTATGCTGATGGACGTGCATCCGCGTGGGTGAATGTCGTTAACAGAATAGGGAAAGTTGTTCGTGACGTGGTACCAACTGTGCCAATACATGACAACATGACACTCAAGTTTGTATACGTGGATGATTCAACCGGAGTAGGAATCAGTGGGGCAATCGTTCTATTCGACTGTCTAAATCCGAGTGGTCTTGTTGAAAGCGAAGATTTCTGGATTTGGCAGTATGACGGTAATTACTCAATAATCGTGGATACCACAAGTCTAGGTGGTACTGGTACATTTACATTTACAATGAGTCTGAGATGGAATCCAACCCAAATACCATTCTATAGAAATTCATCGACTATCCTTCTTCAGGGATCGGTACGTCTTATTCAAGCACAACTCACAAACGAAGAACCAAACCCCTCTACTGTGCCCGTAAATGATAATGTGTCTGTTATACTGACCCTTCAAGATATCGATCATACTCTACCAATAATTGGAGCAGAAAGCACGTTCTCAGTGAGATACAAAACAAATGCATCTGGACCTGGAATATGGAGTATAATACCAATTGCAGCAGGAGTATACGAGTTAGTTGTGGATTGCGCTGATGCTGGTCTCACAGGTACAAATGCGCTCATAATAACTGTGTCATTCTCAGACTACCAGACCGTACAGATACAGGTTCCATTCCAAATCAGACCACGACAAGGAGAACTGAATGAATTCCCGCCGCCAACCACCTACCACGGAGAATCAACATATGTAATCGTAGAACTTGTCGACAAGGATGCAGGTGACACACCAATCAGCGATGCTATTTTGACGATAACATGGCCTGATATTGGATATGTTCCGGATTACGTGTTGATTGGACCAGGGCTCTATAACATTACACTGACAACATCCAGTCTTGATGCGGGTCTCTATACACTTTTGGTAGGCGCACAAAAGAGCGATTACTTCATCTCCGATATTTCAGTACCAATTCAGATCCAAAGTATCCCTACTGAACTTATTTTGCCTCAATCTATTCCTGATGTCTATTGGGGTGAGGATGTTTCAATCTGGGCAATCTTCAATGATACTCGAGACAATATCGTGAT
>JBHLRT010000323.1:0-2252 GCA_048882305.1 Candidatus Thorarchaeota archaeon | reverse complement strand
ATATCTGGTGCTGAACTTACATACCAATTTGGAGTTCTGAGTGGTAGTCTCACTGAGATAGTGACTGACCTTGGAAATTACACTTTCACACTTGATACCGGAAATCTTGCTGTGGCTACAACATTCGTAGTTTCGATTACAGCCTCTTTCAACAACTACGTAACAGTCACTGGTCAGCTTACAGTTAATGTGCTGAAACTACCAATCGGATTAGCTGTTGTTAGTGATCCGCAACCTGAAGTTTTCAAAGGTACACTAGTAAATATCACAATATATGTCGATAACACCTATAGCAACACCCCATTATTAGGAGCTACTGTTGAAGTCACATGGGAAGCACAGGGAACTCAAAGCATCACCCTTTCGGCGGTTCCTGGGCAGGATGGTTACTATACTGGCTATGTGAACACTGATGCACTTCTAGTTGGAGAATATGTCATGACTGTGTCTGCTGATAGAACTAACTATGTTACAGCAACCACCTCTGTAAGTGTCAAAATCAAGCAGATCTCAACTGAAGTCTGGCTAGATGCTGAAACCTCAGCTTATAGCTCTCAAACCTTCAACTGGTCGGAAACGATTCGAATCGGAGTATATGTTCTTGCACCAAAATTGAATGAATCATATCCGCTTTCCACAGGTTTAGCGAACTGCACGGTGCAATGGTCTTTGTCAGGTACCCTCTACACTGGTGAGTTTCTAAATGGAACAGCGTTACATGGACCGGGATACTTCTATTTCGATTTTGATACATTGAACTTCGATGCATCTACTTACACATTGAGAATCACTGCGTATCCAAATATTGGAATGTTCGCTTACTCCAGCAACCTTACTACGCTTATCATTGAGCCAATTGAAACATCAGTTGAATCTACCTATCTCAGTCCGAGAACATGGGGCTGGACGGGTTGGGTAAATCTGACATACTGGGATCTTCTCTATGATAGGGGAATTGCAGGTGCAAACGTCATCGTTGATTGGGATGGTGGAGAAAGTATGTTCCAGTACCTTGGAAATGGAATCCATCAAATCTTTATCAACGCGTCACTAGTGAGTCCTGGTATCTATCCTGTGTCGGTCCACTTCTTACGGGACAATTACAAGCCGGGTACTGGAGTCTTCACTTTAAACGTAAGAGAGGTACCAACAGCAATCAATGTCTACGCCCCAGCATTGAACCAACTAGATGAAGAGGGTCTTGATCTAAGGGTCCCATACGGTGATGTGCTTCCACTAGTCTTGTTCTATAATGACACATGGTACAACAATGGTATTCCCGGTGCCACTGAGATGACAGGCGTAGTTCTTGGTCGCACTATTCCTGACAGGGACTATCTCCAAATTGAAGAAATGGCAAGTGGGAATTACAGCCTGTCATTTGATACAACACGCTGGACAGTAAGTGATAATTCATACAGAGTGATTCTTAGCTTTTATCTTGGAAACTGGAGCCGGGCTACAATCGAAATTAAGATCACCATCATTAATGTTCCAACCGGACTTCGAGTCGACAATGATTCTTTGACTATGAGCTATGGACAAGTATACTCAATCTGGGTATTCTATTATGACAATTGGACAGGTCATTCAGGTGAAGGTATTAGCGGAGGCTCAATAAATGCGACAAGTTTCGATACAAATTATGTAGTCGTGTCATACAATCAATCAGACCCTTCCAGACCTGGGTGGTATGAAATTCGATTACGCTCTGAAAGAATACAAGGTTCAACGATTGTATCGATTATCCTATCGAAAGATAACCACGAGTCTGCAAGTGCATTCGTTGCAATCTCTGTAGAGCCTTCGGAATTTGACCTGCTCGTTGAGCGAGTAATATTCTTCGGAGCGCCTATTGGGCTTGTGTTATTGATTGGGGCTGTCTTGTGGAATAGGCTCTTTAGCGTACCTAAGCGGCTTAGAGAAATCAGAGGGATGGTTAAAACCATTAGTAAAGGCAAGATTCCCTCATCGCCAGATAATGTTCCAAGCAGGCAAGAGATTGTAACGGATCTTTTCAATGATATTGCAGGAGCCATAGGAATCACTAAGATGGCTTCGAGTATGCCCAGTGAGTCCATTCCTACGGATGTCCCCGAGATAGAAGAACTACTCATCCAGTTATCTATCTTATCAGATTTAACTCCCGAAGAACTTGAAGATTTCAAGCTTGATGTTTCTAAAATGAAACTGAGTGAACAGGTGAATTTTGTCAAGGAAGTAATCAATCAGGAGGCTATCAAACAGGGAAG
>JBHLRT010000322.1:0-3597 GCA_048882305.1 Candidatus Thorarchaeota archaeon | reverse complement strand
CATACTGTCGTTTTGCTTCCTTGCTTCCTCATTTTGAGAGCAGGAGGCTTCCTTTCACAGATGAATTTTCCACACTTTGCTGTACAATCCACGTAGTTACCGACCATTTCTGATCGCTCCATAGCTTGTTTAATTTCACCTTTTCTCAGCAATCCTGAGAAGCGATTCTAAACGTTCCTGGCTTCCTTCTACAATCCTTATGCTTCGATTCAGTCGATAGAGGGAGGAGTCATATGAGTCGCGGGAGATATCACCAATCTTGAATTTAGCTTCAACTCGACTCAGTTCTTTATCGAGTTCCTTGAGTGTCTTCTTGATTCCCTTCAGCCATTTCTTGGCTGTTTTTATTGCTTGCTTCAAATTCATTCGGAGTTCCTTGAGTGATTCAACTATTTCTGCACGTTGTTCTTTGTATACAGATTTGTCAACAGTACCTGAAATAGCCTCAAGTTTTTCGAGCCGATCTTCATCTTTGTCTATTGCATCGAGTAACTTTTCCAAGACTAAGCTAGATGTTACAGCCAACAGCTCTCTTCTACGACTTTTGGTCTTCTCAAACTCACTTCGTAGCTCTTCAGCTCTAGCAATGAGAATCTCTTTGTCAGCTTTCTGCAGTTGCAAAGCTTGTCGCGTAGCTTTGGTTCTTTCAATAATATTGTCAAGTTCCACGTCCACAACTTCAAGCTCTGATCTAGACAGTAGTACGACAGCAGCTTCTTTATCCATATCTTCGATTGTGACATTAAAGTGAGGGAACTCTATCCTTTCAGGTACAGCAGAATCTAATTGTAAATCAGGAGATTCTTCAAATTGTGGTTCAGCTTCCGGAGATCTAAGAGATACTTCTGTATCCAGTGGTTTTCCACAGATCTTACAGAATCGTCCCTCAGGGACTTCCAAACCACAGAAAGGACATGTAACAAGCGGTTCTGACATGGCGATGCTCCACCCATGATAAAAGTTTCAATCGGACTAAAGTCCAATAGTTCGGTCGATCTTCTTCATGATAGCGAGCCCAGTCGACTACTTACCTCATCTAGCTGGGCTTTTGTTGTGACTATTGTATTTGCACCATAGGTTGGTAGAACTTTCAACTCTTCAACAAGTAGTGCTATTGCTTTTGTTGAGTCGATTTCCTTCTTATCTAGTGAGCCATCAGGGAATGTGAGTGATGCCTCAATCCACGTTGTCTTAGTTTCATCAGATGGGAATAGACAGTAGATATAATCTTCATTGCTGCAGATAAAGGAAGGAGTATTCTCCCAAGCTTGTGCCAACAGCATACCAAAAGCTTTTGCGTTTTCAGCCTTAGCCATCAGGATTCATCCTCTTGGGCCAGATGTTATGACGGACAACGTAATTGCTAACTTAAAACTTTCTCAGTTAGGCACACTATGGTCGATGCCAAACAAATGAGTAGTAAGCAACATCTCCACTTTCCTTGACTGTTGCAATGATGAATTTCTTTCTCACACTGGTAGCTAATCTTCCAGCCCGAACAATGTCGAGAGGCACAACACCTTTTCTCTGTGGGATTACATGTACCAGAAATGGAGCATGATCTTTACCAGGACCATGTTCATAAACCGCAAAGTCTGTCCCAAATTTTAGCCCCGGACGTACCACATATCCACGTTCACGGAGTTGGGCGTACACAATGAATCGGTCTTTGAACTCATCTGACCAGTTCAACCCGATTTGAAGAAGGTCGTCTACAGTCAGAGATCTATCATCATCAGCGCGCCGGACATTTAGCTTCTTTTGTTGCGTGAGATACACACACTCAACAAGGGGTAGTTCAAGTGGTTTATCAAAAACAGAGGATTTCGGTTTTCGAATACCTACTGGCTGACCATAGTAACCATTCTCATAGAGTTTCGTCCCTTGGTCAGGATTCCAGACTATTCCTCTGTCGCCAACAAGTGTTGCATCTGCGACAGTGGAAGTTTCGCTCAATTCATTGCACCGACTTTATCAAGTGTTTAGGGTAAGAGAGAGAGCTCTGATTACTATCGCAGCATCTTCACTGAAATTAGCCATATCCTCAAGCATGTTGATGAAATCTCTAAATCTCAAGATTACACCAATTGGAATATCAAGAGGGTATAGTAACGTAACTATCATCCTCTGAACAACATCAATCTCTTTCTCAATTTTGCAGATTTGATCTGCTTTCTTAATTGATTCCTCCATATTTATTGAGAGGAACCGGACCGCCTCTCGTTGCTCTTTCATTTGAGAGCTCATGAGAGTTCCAAGTTCAGCAATCTTATCCTTCAACTCGCCTTCCGGAGTCCAATGACCAACGACGGCAGCTAAATGGTAGCATGCAATTTCTGCACCGTCGATTGATTTATCGTTGTAATGTACCAGTTTGAGAAGGTCTTCTCGTTGCAGTAGGGAATTTGCCTTTGCCAACTCATTCAGAATTGAATGTTTCAGGGTGTCTGCTTTCTCTTCAAGAGCAGTAATCTTGTCAAGTTCTTCTTTGTCTATCGATTTCTTGCCGTCAAGCCAATCGGTAATTGAGTTAACAACAATCTTGTTAGCTGATACGGCCACACGGAAATGTTCTTCCAACATTTGAGTGATGTTTCCTAACTCTGAGCTTAAGAAGCGTCCATTATCAAGAACCATAATGTGCACCCTTTTTGAACTGGATTCGATTGGAGTATCTTTTTAATTCTTCTGGACTACGAACCCAATAGGAGAAAGGAACAGTGGAACTATGGCAGATACTCGTAGCACTCATCCAAGGGCTTGTTGAGTGGCTTCCCATAAGTAGTGAGGGACAGGTTGTCTTATTTCTGTACAATTTCACTCCAGTTCCACTTGAAGACATAGTTTCATTAGTGGTATGGCTTCATCTTGGAACAGCCCTGGCAGTAGTTGTTCGGTACCCACGAGTTATTCTTGATATATTGAGCTTGAGGGATAAGAAGCTGTTCAGACTCCTTTTGATTGCAACGTTGAGCACAGCAATAACAGCAGTCCCGCTGTATTTCCTTTTGAAAAATAGTCTGGCACCAGTTCACGGTGAGCTTCTGAATGTACTTGTTGGTGTTTTACTACTTGTCACAGCAGTTGTGTTATACATTCCAACCAAGAGGGGAGAAGATGCATTAGACACTGAACGGGATGTAGACGACCCGGGAGCAGCTACGACAGGACTTATTCAAGGATTTTCAGTCCTCCCAGGTCTGAGCAGGTCAGGTGTGACTATCTCAGCACTTCTCATGCAGAGAATAAACAAAGAAGATGCCATGAGGTTCAGTTTCTTGATGAGTGTCCCAGCAGTACTTGGGATTTTGATCCTAGAGAGATTGACTGGAAGTACAATTCCCTCAGGAATTGGAACTCTCGACCTGATTGTCATCGAATTCATCGTGTTCGTGACAGGGCTTGCTTCGATGGAGTTTCTTCTACGTCTAGCAAGAAAGGTGAGTTTCTGGAAGCTTTGTTTGGTACTTGCGCTGGTAGCAATTGCGTTTGGTATTCCTGCACTGATACCTTAGAAGAAACTATTCTTCCCGTTTCTGAAACATTATAGCTATTGGTGAATTGGCTTTTCGCCATTCTGCAAGTTTACCTTCATAA
>JBHLRT010000321.1:1851-3603 GCA_048882305.1 Candidatus Thorarchaeota archaeon | reverse complement strand
CAATGATCCCATCGGTACACCGAACTTCTCTTTCATGGCTGTGTCAATCTCTTCAGTACTTGCCAAGTCCTGTTCATAGATTTGGTATATTGCCCGCCCAATCTGCGCACGGAGTCTGTTGACAATAAATCCCGGGCTATCGATTGCCTTCACTGTAGTCTTTCTCTGCTTCTCGCCAACCTCCAAAGCTGTCTGAACGGTCTCGTCACCTGTTTCTTTTCCAACTATAACCTCTAGAAGCTTCATTGCAGGAACAGGAGAAAAGTAGTGCATTCCAATTACCTTGTCTGGTCGATTGGTGACCTTTCCCAGCTCGGTGATACTTAGTGAGGAAGTGTTGGAAGCAAGGATTGTGTGTGGTTTTGCGGCGCCATCCATTTCTTTGAACAATTTTTTCTTGATATCCATGTTCTCAAAAACAGCTTCTATGACTAAATCCACATCACTGACGGCTTCGGTTAGATTTGTTGTCGTAGCCAACTTACCGAGTATCTTCTCTCCTTCTTCAGGAGATAGTTTACCCCGTTTTACGCCAGATTCCACATAGCCCTTGAGTCGTGATAGACCACGATTTATCGCCTCATCGTCTAGATCAGTCAATACCACGTCATAGCCAGATGCTCGTGAAACATATGCGATACCTGAGCCCATAAGTCCAGCGCCAACGACTGCTATCCTGTTCACCTTCATTCTTTTCACTCCTTTTCTCTAAATGCTAACCTTGTGTATGGTTTTCCCCAACGTTCATCATACATGATTCCCTCAAGCGGAGGACGGCTGGGCCCGAGATGCCTTGTTGATATTGGAATCCCTATACAAAACGCTGTCAAAGGTGCCCAGATTGGTGGAACACCAAGTCTTTCACGAATCATCTGAGTGTGTCGTGAGTCTGAACAAACTAAAGCTTCGTAACCACAGCCATATCCCATTGCACTAGCAACCATCCACATATTTTGTACAGCCATCCCTGCAACCACTGAACCAAACAGTTCATTGGGATAGAGCTTTGTCGCATCGTGCCATGCAGGGCTTGCACACACAATTATCACAGTGTCACTCTTCTCGGGGTATCTGAACAACTCTCCTTCACGAAGTCGAGAGAAAACAGCCGCCCGATACTCATCTCCAATGTACCAGTTCCTACCACTTGTGAGCTCAAAGGGAGCATTACCAAATACTGTTCTCGCATTTTCCTGAGCGATGTCAGCAATGAATTCCTTAGTCCCTTGATCATCCCGTATCACAATTAAACGAATCATCAACATGTTTTCAGGACTCGGAGCATGGCGAGCTGCTTCTAGAATCAATTCAATGTGTTCATCAGGAATCTTACCTCCTGTGAACTCACGGATTGAGCGACGTGACCAGACGTATTTCAAAACTTCCAGACCAGAAGCAATCTTTGAGTCCTCGCTTTTTTCAGCACCAGCTACGGATTTTCCCTCTGCATTCGTTGTCATTGTTAACCACCTTTCTGGCACTAGTAACAGCGTTCTATCTGCAAACCTATTCAAGAGTGCTTCGGATTGGCGTCACTTGTGTTTGAACTCGGTTTTGCGTTTATCAAGGAAAGCTGCTACGCCTTCTTCTTTGTCCTCAGTATCAAAAGTTTGACAGAATACATCAAGCTCAAACGCAAGATTATCACGGAGGGACATTTGCCAAGCATTGTTCAGTGACTTTTTAGCCAGTTTAATTGCGACTCCTGGTTTTTCAACGAGCTTGTCTGTCAGTTCCTTGACCCCCAAGTGG
>JBHLRT010000321.1:0-1841 GCA_048882305.1 Candidatus Thorarchaeota archaeon | reverse complement strand
GTTAACAAGACCAATTCGTAATGCTTCTTCAGCTTTGATTTGGTCACCTGTGTAGACAAGCTCCTTTGCGATTCCAAGACCTACAAGTCGTGGTAGTCTGACTGTACCTCCGTATCCTGGTATGATACCCAAGAGAATCTCGGGTTGTCCGAATCTTGCATTTGCAGAAGCATACCTTATGTCACAAGCCATTGCGAGTTCGCAACCTCCTCCTAGTGCAACTCCGTTAACCGCTGCAATTACAGGTTTGCTCATGGACTCTATGTACACACTGAGATCCTGTCCCGCCTTGGCTGCTGGACGTACTCCTTTTGAATCCACTCCGGGGAATTGTGAAATATCTGCTCCCGCAGCAAAAGCTTTCTCACCTGCGCCTGTAAGGACAATGACTCTCACGCTATCATCCTCCTCAGCCTTCTTCAAGAAATCAGACATAGCGGATCTCACAGCAGTGTTTAAAGCATTATATTTCGCTGGTCGATTTATTGTGATGGTTGCGACACCATTAGCTACTTCATAGAGAACTTCCTGTTCAGACACAGCATTTCCTCCTTTAGTCGCTCAGATTCAAGGGTGAGTAATAAGCCTTCGTGCAAGTTTTGCTCGCACGTAAAACAGCAGAATCACTTAACGTTTAGTTACTTTTTGCATCTTTTCTCGGATTATGAAAAAGTGACTAAACCAAATTTCGAAACAAATATCTCAAGGATATGCCTATACAAATACATCGTTGGTGAGGAAGGGTATGAAATTAAGAATTTTTGGAGCTCTCACTATCATTGGAATTGTAGCCTTGCTGTTTGTTTCAGGTAGCAATATCGTATATGGAGTACCATTAGAAAATAATTTGAAGACGGGACCGTATGTTGACCACGTTGTATACAAAGTCATAACTAATCAAGATCAAAGAATTCTCGCACTCCAAGCCGGTGAGATTGAAATGGACACTAGCTTCTTTAATCCAGTTCACTTACCAACTTTGGATGCGGATCCTGACATTGACACCTTCAGAGCGTTGAGGAATGGTTATGGGCATCTAACTATCAATTGTCGTGATTATCCGTTGAACATAAGCGGTCTTAGACGTGCTTTTGCCTTTGCATATGATAAGACTCGAGTGACAGCTGAGATTATGGACGGATTTAACCAAGAACATGACTCAATTGTACCATATGTAAGCAGCTGGTGTGTTGAGGATGAATTTAGGTACCACTATTATACCAATCAATCGAGCATCGGGAATCAGATCCTTGATGATTTAGGATTCGAAATCGATGTTGGTACCGGATATAGACTAGCTCCAAATGGTGACCCATTTGATATTGTGATTGAATATTCATCATCATCTCCCGAGATTGGTGGAGGAGTTGCGCAGATTGGAGTAGATGCATTACACGAATTGCACATCGATGCAAGGACCCAGGCATCTGATTTCAATGAGTATATCTCAAGGCTGGACAGTCATGAAGCCTATGACATGGTCTTCTATGCAAAGGACTTCCATGATAATGACGTAGACTGGCTAGCATATGAATACTGGAGTGCTTATGCAGATACGCCCTATCAAAATCCATCCAACTTTGTGAATGTGACATATGATTACTGGCGGGACCAGTTGCTATATGGTACAACTTACATGGAGGTTTTTGATGCGGCTAGAGCGATGCAACACATATTGCATGAAAATGTACCACGATTAGTCGTATATGAAAATACATACCTTCAAGCTTACAGAAATGACCAATTCACAGGACATGTTGAAGATATCTCCGAATATATCTCGGGACCCTGGACGATGAGGAAGATTCACAAACTAGATGATACACTTGGTGGTACTGTTC
>JBHLRT010000320.1:0-3612 GCA_048882305.1 Candidatus Thorarchaeota archaeon | reverse complement strand
CCACCACCGGCTCCTGTTGCAGCTGCGATGGTTAAGATGAAACGAGCAATTATGTAAACACCAGCCTTTACCATTGTTGCTGCGTGAATCAACGCTGAAACCGCTGTCGGACCTGCCATAGCCTCAGGCAACCATACTTGGAGAGGCGCCTGTCCTGACTTCCCTATGGCTCCAGCAAAGATAAGCAAGAGTGCGGGTATCAAAACGCCCCATTGTGCCATTGACCCCCACCAACCATTCACATCAGCGGCAAGCTCAGTGAAGAGGAATGATCCTGTAAAGCCAAAGAGGAGAAGGATGCCTCCCAGCATAAGAGCGTCACCGACTCTTGTAACGATGAACGCCTTTGTTCCGCAATGGGTATTGTACTCGCCCTCGGTCTTAAAGTTAAGAAGATGATTTTTCTGCTCATATCCAAGTGGGTCTTCCTCTGGAGGGTTCCGTTTGTCGTTCCAGAAGCCAATCAGCCCATAGCTGCAGAAGCCCATAATTTCCCATCCAATAAACGCAATCAGGAGATTGTTTGAAAGGACGAGCGTGAGCATTCCACCTCCAAAAGCCAACATGAGGAAGAAGAACCGATTGCGGTCGCCTTCATGGGCCATGTACTCAGTGCTGTATACATAGATCAAGAAACAGAGTGTGCTTGCAAGAACAGCCATGATAATGGATAGAGGGTCAAGAAGGACACTGAACTCGAGATTTAATGCTGCAATCCAGGTCCATGAGGTTGTTTGAAGAGCATGGCCAATCTCTGGAAGAAGTGACCAACAGAGGATCATGGTGATGCCCATGAAAATGGCAGGTGTCCAGTCTCTGAGCTTCTCATTGAATCTTCCCACAAGTGGTACTAGTAACGACCCACCAAGGGGAATGACGAGGATTAGATAGTAAGGTAGTCCGAACAGCATCATGATCACCTCAAGGAACAACAATTCCTTGTACCGCCGGGACGATGACATCAAGTGCCAGTCCGGGGAATATTCCAAAGATTACAATGAGGATTCCAAGTATGATCATAGGAATGGTCATAGATCTGGAACTCTCTTTTACATCCTCTAGCTCATCTGGGTGAGGTCCGAGAAAGACTCTCCAGAAGAAACGCAACATATAACCTGCACTGAGTATTGTACTTGTTACTGCAAGGATAGTCAAGATGAGGAAGGGCAGACTTGCTACTGCGCCTCCTACAACAGCCCTCTCAAAACCTCCAAAGAACATCATCCATTCACTGGCAAATCCAGAAAGAGGTGGACTTCCTGCAATACTCATCATACCTATTGCAGCTGCAAATGCTGTGATGGGCATCTTGTTAGAGAGACCACCCATCTTTGTGATATCACGTAGACCAGTCTGGTGAATCACAGCTCCTGCAGTCATAAACAGAAGACCCTTTGAGAATGCATGATTGATGAGATGAAACATTCCGCCAGCTGCGCCCAAAGGAGCATATACACCAAGGGCAAAGAGGACATAGCCCATCTGTGAAACTGAAGAGTATGCTAGGAGTCTCTTGATGTCAATCTGAGCCAGGGCCATGAATCCACCGTAGAACATGGTGATGACTCCTAAGGCTGCTACAAAGAATGATAGTGCCATGGCGGCATCATACAAGGTGATGAGTCCAAATCGCATCAATGCATATGCACCAGTTTCAATCATTGCGCCAGAAAGCAATACTGAGATTGGAGTGGGAGCCTCAGCATGAACAGGTGGGAGCCACCAGTGGATTGGAAATACTGCCATCTTAACAAGGAAGCCAGCAGCAAGTAGTATGAATACAATTTTGAGTAAAGTGCCAAATGTGATACCGAGTCCTGGAACCAATGCAATTAGTGGAACTGAAGCGATAGCTGGTTGTATCAGTGCTAGGTCGAAGGAACCAGTGAGGGAGTATAGAATTCCAAAACCAACCAGGATACATACTGCACCAGACTGTGTGTAGAGCCAGAACTTCATAGCAGTCCGTTTCCGAGTTTCCGGGAGTCCCCAGAACAGAATCAGGAAATAGCTTGGTACCAGCATGAGTTCCCAAGCGATGAAAAACTCGATCAGGTTGGTTGCTAGAGTCACCCACTGCATTCCCATAAGGAAGAAAAGTTGGTTCGCAAAGAACGTGGCTTTGTTCTCACTGTGCTCGGTGTAACCAACTGCATAGACGACAGAAAGGAATCCGAGTACAACTACGGCAAAAGTGATTGGGAAGGCAACGCCATCAAGGACAAGTCCGAACTGTTCGAGCAATCCAGACCAGGTGGCATACTCAGAATATACATTCCCCGTGAAAATCTGGTAGAAGGGATAAATCATGAGAAATGATGCAATTCCAGAGAATGCAACTGCGACTTTACCTGCACTGTGTTCGAACCTGCTTTTCAATACATAGATCAGGAGGCCTCCGATGAAGAGTACTGCAAGTGATAATGCTGCAAACGGGATACCAGAGAGAGATAGTAACTGCATTTAGCGGAACTCCCTCCCGCGCCATTTGAATGGGTCTCGATCGAGTGTTTCAATTTTGTCAGGTCCATAGAGGAGGTCTTCTCGGTCGCCCTCACTAAGGTCAACAATTGGAGTGTGGAACAGTGCCTCAAATCTGCAAGCTTGAACGCAGAGTCCACAGAAGATGCATCTTGTGTAATCAAAATAGAGGGCACAATCCTTCTCGAACATCTGGTCCTCTTTGTCCATTCGAATTGCTACTACCGGACATATTCGGACACATTGAGCGCAAGCTGTGCAATTCTCACGAACATGGATGTGACGACCTCTTGTCGTTTCTGGATAGATTCTATCCTCGAATGGGAAGAAGTATGTGAAAGGTCTCTTGAAGACCTGCCTAAATGTATGTTTCAGAATTTGGAAACAGTCGCCTAATACACTAAAGAAACCCATCTACTAACCGCCTCCTAAGGGGAACAATGCTGCTAGTCCGGGCATATAGACGATAGCAAACATTGCTACTATGACATTCAAGATTGCAAGTGGCATCAAGTACTTCCAGCAGTAGTGGACAATCTGGTCCTGTCTGAGCCGCTGGAAAGAGGAACTCACTAGTACAAAGAAGAAGAATGTAATCAGGAATTTAATGATGAAGTTCACAACGCCAGGTAAGAATGGAAATCCAACCGGCCCTCCCAAAAACAGAGCAACAATTAGAGCTGAATACAGCATCTGTTCTGCAAACTCTGCGAAATAGGTTAGAGTAAAGTAGATTCCTGTGAACTCGGTTCGCCATCCAAAAATGATCTCTGAGTCTGCGACTGGAGCATCGAATGGGAAGATTCCAACAGACGCGATTGCAGCCACTAGAAACGTTGCTAGGTTGACTGGCAGCAATGCTGCAAACCAGATATTTGTTTGAGCTTGTGCAATCCCCATGAGACTCAAGGACCCGGCGAGTATAGCAGGACCGACAGTTGAGATAATCATGGGAATCTCTGCAGCAAATTGGTTGTTGGCAGCTCTGAATCCACCAATAAGAGAGTATTTTGACCCACTAACCCAGCCAGCCAATAAGGCGATGACTGGCACTGCTGTGAGAAATGCAAATGCTAGGAATAATAGCTTTATAATTTTATTCATTTCAACTCTCGTTTATTCCCAATATTG
>JBHLRT010000319.1:0-3614 GCA_048882305.1 Candidatus Thorarchaeota archaeon | reverse complement strand
CCTCTTGGAAAAATCAGGATGAGGCCTTCAAAGATGTAGCTTGTGGGATTCGGAAAGCGATTGAAAAACTCCGCAATGATCAAGCTAGAGCCGAAATACAACCAGAAATGGAAAAAGGCATTTCAATCTTACAAAGCTACAAGCTCAAGTATTGGACCTAATATCTTGGGGGATATACTTGAGTAGTCTGGAAACAAAACGGTATGAAACACATTTTGGCTTAGATGATTTAGTAATAAAAAAGGAGTTAGAGAGTATGCTTAACCAAGGCATGTTTCTTTTGCATTATTTCTATATCCCCGAAGGATTGAATTCGGTTTGTATTGTTGCAAATGGACCACCAAAGAATATCTGTTCTCTGGCTAGGGCATTTCTTCTGCATGCTCCAAGCACACAGGCGCGAATCATGGATGGCGGCAAGTCGTGTGTGATCATCTCTAGAATTCCTGCTAATGATTTCTTTGAGTTTACTTCGAAAATACTAGAACGTTCTCATGAAACTGATGTATCTCTTCAAGCTCATCCTATCTCTGCTTATGCTGGATATAGAAACAACCTGTATTCACGGCTCTTGAAAGAAGATGGAACATGGGATGATGATGTGAGTGGTTTGTTGAATCAAATTCGGCTTCGCCCAAAAGATGGTGCAGCTTAATCACTCACTCCATTCACTTGGGAATGTACCTTTGATTCCTTTCATCTTCTTTCTTAAGACAACTCCAATTGCTGCTAATACTCCGAATCCACCAATGAGAGGTGTCGTACCAGCATCTAGTTGCAACTGAAGTTTTTCATTGACCACTGTCACACCCATGGGATAATCTTGACTATAGATTACTGGAAGTCCACTAATTGTGGCATTGAGTATGTATGTTCCTTCCAATCGTGCATTGAACCCGATTGTTAATGCTGATATCATGCCAATCTCAATGTTCCACTGACCAACTTCATCTCCATGCGGATCGATCAGCCTAGCATCAAGAGTCCCTCTCCATTCTGATTTTGTCCCAAAGACAGTCACAGTCATATTCACTGTACAATAGTAGCCTAAGTACAAATTTGAAGTGGACTCTATTTCTAAGATGACAATAGGAGTTACCACTAGACTCATTTCTATCATACTCACAGCTTGGGTTGCTGAACCAGTGTATGAAATAGTAATAGTATGATTCCCAGAAAGCAGGCCTGCAAGATTGAATGATGCAACTCCTTGGCTATTTGTAGTCAGGGTTTCTTGTCGCTCAACAACACCATCCTGAGTAATAGTGAGGATGAGCGTTGCACCTCCAATCCTGCCAAGTGCACCACTAAGAGTGGCTGAGATTGGTATTATCTCCCCAAACTCCATTAGTTGTGGCATATTAACAATCAGAGAGCTCGGATATCTTACTTCTATCAAGACTTCTAAAGTTGTTGAGTTTAGATAAGCATCACCTTCGAACAAGAGTACTACCCTGTATACACCTGTGAGAGTTGGGTTCCAAGAGACCTCACTCCCTTCTGTTGAGGATGAGATTGCTGTCCGATCTGTAAGCGGACTACCAAAAATCTCTCTACCCGAGGGATTGAATATACTGACCCAAACTGTCGCACTAACTATGGTTTCATTCAATGAGTCCTGGAGGATGAAGGTCATGGAATGAGGTTCTGAAATAAAACCAGTGAGGTTCTCGTTTGTAATTTCTACATGAGTTGTACTCACTACAGCGAACTCAATCAATGATGTACAACCAACACGTGTTTCTGACCATCCTATAGTCACATTCAACTCATAGAGACCTACTGGTAAACCCATTGTGTTGAAGGATATCGAGATCTGGATCCATGTTAAATGACTCGTGAGGTTTACAGGACCAGCTGGACCTATCAGTTCAATGAATATGTTAAGGTCTGAAAGTGGAATGGGAATCATGAGCTCATCTAAAATGGCGATGGGAGTTGGTGACGATAGAGCACGATCTACCTCAGTTGGTAAGACCGCAGAAACCTCTGTCACTCCAAATACCCATTGCTCAATAGCGGCGTTAGATGGGTGATAATGAGAAGTTCCAGCAAATGAAACAATGATAGTGTAATTACCCATCCTGTCCAATGTGATGTTCAAGACCATGGACTCAGTTCCAGTCTGGATTAGGTAACCTTCAAGCATGAGACCTAAGGTTTCATGATGAGCTTCATAATGTAGGGTGAAACCTTCAAGCGGAGTGCCTCCTGTATCGCTGAGAAGGATGGACAATGACGCAGGTGTTGTTCCTGCTATAACATAACCTGTATCATTTAGTGAGAGATCAATTATTGTACCATATCTCACATTGATATCATCAGTTGAATCAGCAGACAAGAACACTCCGAGACCACTGAATGAGATGTCTAGTATCCAGAGACCTTCATCATCAAGAGTAGAACTCCACTCGATATGACCCGTAGCATTTGTGACAAGTTCAATTGGTCCTATGTAGTTTGCACCCGGACCATCAATAGTGAGTGTGAGATTCCGACCAACTAAAGGCAATCCCCTATAATCGGTTAATCGAGAAGCAACAACAAATGTCTGTCCTACCTCAAGCTCGTGTGTTGATACTGTTGTGGTTAATTGTGTGTCAGAAAAGATGGTGTGGTATGAAGTTTCTAGGAAGTTATGCACTGATGTTGAACCTGAGGATGACACAATAACTGTGTACAATCCTACCATTGAGGGGGTGAACTCTACAACAGCTAAACCTTCAACGACTGCAACTGAAATTGACATCGTAAAGTAGCCAAGTTGAACCTGTTCACCGTAAGGATCATACAGTGAAACCGTTGAAGTGATTCCATCTATAGGTACTCCGAGCTCATCTGTCAGCCATAGTGTGATGTTTGAAAGAGTGCCCACTGTTGGAGGACTTGGAGCAAGGCTTGTTGAAATTAATACATCCGTCATGACCACGAGTGTTTTTTGGACATCTCCTCCAAGAAGAAATTCTTCAAGAGTTGGACCAGCATTTACCCTGAGAATCCCATGACTCTCCAAAGCTGCATAGACAACCTCTGCCATGCCCGATGAATTTGTAATGACATCTGAGTTCCAAATCGGAACCAGATACATATCTAATACTTCGAAGTGGATATTGACACCCACCCTTAGACCGCTTGTTAGATTATAGACGAAGGTTGACGATTCAAACAGGTCCACCTGCGAAGGAGTTAACCAAAGTTCTCCAGTCACATGTTCCATGATTGACGTAGTGGTCGATGTGGAGTTTGTCAAATAGTACATTCCTCCGGGATGAAGAATCGTGATAGTTGCTAAACCTCCTTCTGTTGGATTCCAATAGATACTAACAAGGACTGCAGCAGATGAAACCGTGGTTTCAAAGGCTGTGGCGCCATTCTGTTCTATTGTGATGGATATTGTGCGGCCTGGAATATAGTTTCCAAGAGCATCTATGTACCCAACACGGATTTCGAAAGCATCTCCAACGATACAACTCGGGTCATGGATAACCTCGAGGTTTGGAGTGACATAGACACGTTGTGGTACAACATCCGTCGCTGAGCCATTGAGTCCATATCCAGAATAGGTTGCATTGATCACAAAATCTCCAACTATCATGAACTGTTGAGCTATTGTG
>JBHLRT010000318.1:0-3620 GCA_048882305.1 Candidatus Thorarchaeota archaeon | reverse complement strand
ACCTATTGATTGAAAAAACACCAAAAGAATATAGTGGCTTTCTCTTTGTTCTTGAGGGAATAGATGGATCAGGCAAAACCTGTGCCTGTAAGGAACTGGTCAAGAAACTGCAGTCAATTGGCTATGACGTAATATATCTCCGAGAACCAACAGACTTGAATCAATGGGGCCGTGAGATTAGGGCAAGATCACCAACTGGCGAATTGACTCCAGAAGAAGAACTCAATCTTTTCATCAAAGATCGTGAATGGCATATAGCCAATAGAATCCTTCCAGCCCTGAAAGAAGGAAAGATTGTCCTCTTGGACCGCTATTTCTTTGCAACTGGAGCTTATCAGTCCGCAGTTATGGATCTTCACTGGAGCGAAATTCTGCGTAGAAATCGAGAGGGAATCAATGCACCTGAACCTGATGTTGTCTTCATTCTTGATGTTCCTGCAGAAATCGGTTTGGAACGTGCTACAGGAAGAACCGGAAAAGCTAATCTTCAGTTTGAGAAGCTAGACCGTCTTATCAAGGTGCGTCAAGCCTATCTTGAGATGATTGAAGAAGACACAGGGAATTACAAATTGATTGACTCGAAGAAACCATTGGATCAAGTTATAGATGATATCTACGATATAATCACGGATACCATAATAATGAGTGAATAATGACCCTTTTGAATCCAAAATGGCTATCTAAAAAGCGCTGAACAAGTCGAAATTTCTTATAGTCGGGTTCAAATAAGACAAGGTTTTTTAGGCTGGCAACCTGCATCGTTAACTACTCTGGCTTTACGCTGACCTACCCTAAGGGACAGGGAGAGAAGTAAAATGCCCGTTGCGATGCTGCTCATAGACTGGGACTCAAAGATAGGCGCTGTCTTAAAGGCAAAAGTTCCTGCGGACTTTGCGGACTATTATAGGGAAGATCTCAATACAGAAATCATGCGTATTTTCACGTCACACGCCATGGGTGACGCTACCGCTGGATTCTCATCACTTAGTGTTAGGATTGGAGGCGAGGAGTATGGTGTAGCTTCATACTACACTGGAATTGTTAGAGAAGAAGAACAGTATTGCGTTTCTCTCTTACTCACTCCATCAGAGGATCCCAAGACCTACGAGGCTGCAATAACCTCTGTGGTCACACCTCTTACAAATGCGGTAGTTGCCATGACAGATGCTGAACTCCAGACTGAAATCGACAACACTTACCGTCGTATTATCAGACTAGCAGGAATGACCGATGAGTCACGTCTAGCTCGTCTGTTCTCAGATGAAGTTTCGCGAGCCGTATTTCCAAAGCTCTGGAAAGGAGGAATCTCCAAGGAGGAGCTTGAAGAATGGCTTAAAATGGTCACAGGACTACCAAGTGTGAGTGTGGATTCCGTAATTGCACCTTTTGAAGAATTAGGACTTGTAAAGACTGAATGGGTGGATGAGATTGGTCGAACCTGCGTTTTCATGATCAAAGATCTTGAAGTTTTCAGAGCTCCTCCTCTCATTGCAATGGAATCTGCCAGTAGTGTTCTTGATCCTGAACTTGCAGCTGAGTACAAGTCTGAAGTTCTAGAGTTCTTGACCGAATGGCAGAAGACACCTGAAGATACAGTATCAGTTGCGCAAGTCCTTGCTGATCCTGACTGTTATGATACGCTTAGCGAGCTCAGAAGAAGACCTGTTAACATCTCAGAGCTTGAGGCAACCTTGGCTATTCCACCAAAGGAACTAAAATCTGCAATTCAGACGCTGAAGAAATTCCGGATTATTTCTGAGAAACGACGAAAAGGAGCATCAGGTGATTATGACAAGTGGTTGTTCTTATTGAATGACATACGTGTGAGGTTGTTCTTCCCAGAATACTTCCTTCAGACACTTGTCACAGACCTGGAAAAGACTCCTGATGATCCAAAACAAATGGAAATGGTTCATCATCACTTACGCTTACTCAGAGACAATTTTCCAAGGTGAAACATTCCTCGTCTTGTGAGAATCTGGTAATACTAGGCAAATACTCAGATAGTACTGCGATTTCTCCAACGCCTTCCAGGTATTCCTGCGAATAATCCAGTGAAATCTGGAATGAGTACTCATATTAAAAACCCAGAAAGCTTCATATGTTATTTTGCTATCGGAGCTAGTGAATCTTCGTGACAGGGCTGCATGGACTTCCCCCGTCATGTTTCGAAAGAAACAAGGAACTCGCAGCAAACACGGTCCCAAAGTGAGTTCTAGGTCCCTATTTGCCCATCGTGGGCAAGTCTTGCGCATGTAATTTGATTTTGCCATGCATCCTGTTAGGAAGAGCTCCACGGATGCGGGTGGTTCGCTTTGGCGAACCCGCCGCTCCAACATTTTCTTTCTGAAGGTGTTTATAGATACACAGAACACCAAAATATACACACAGAACATCTTAATCTATACCCAAATGATTTACTTACTATCCATTAGGCCTCATAGACCTCGCCTCTTGGCTTGATTGAAACTGGTGAGACTGAAGTGATTCACAATACCTTCCTTGTCCGTATTTCCACTAAGCAGATCATTAACACACTATTGGCCAGTTGAAGTAAGTGAAGATGCTTTGAATGAGTTCATCTCCACCCGGGAAGAGCTCCGCTCTGGTCAAGTCCAAGAACTACCCTTAATCATAGGGGATCATAAGTTCATGGGAAAAGATTGGATAGAGGATTCTGTACTTGTATTTGTCACGGACAAAGGTGAGGATGAGGGAAATATATACGAAAAAATAGACATCGCTTTGAAGGCGCTTAGATCGACTTTCAAGAAGAAGGGGATTGAAGGTGCAGTAAAAAACTACCGACGTCTTATTGAACCGTCTGTTACAACTAGATTGAAGATCGCATTGGTTGGTGAGGGCGGTGTTGGTAAAACCACAACCTTGCATTTACTTCTAGGCGACACTCCCCCACTCCAATATGTTCCGACAATAGCTCTAAATCTAGAAACTGTTGAAAACATACGATTTGGTAACTACTCACTAGTTCTGTGGGACTTCGCAGGACAAGAGCGTTTCCGAACTTTATGGAGATTTTATTTCCACGGAGCTGATGTCATCTTTCTTGTATGTGACTCTACTCTACGAAATGTTATCATCAGTAAGGACATCTTCAAACTAATCAAACGTGATGCTCCCAAAGTTCCAGTTTTCGCGATGGCAAACAAGCAAGACAAACCGAATGCGATGAAACCAGAAGTAGTACAAAAGATACTTGGGATTCCCACATATCCGATGGTAGCTATTGATAAAGACCGCAGAGACGAAATGCTACGAATTCTCATGAACGCCGCCGCCCAGTATGTTGGTGTGGCTCTTCCTGATCTTCCTGCTTCAGAGTTGTTGAAGTTCACCGATGCCGCTACAGAAGAAGCAATGGCTGAGGTAGAAGAAGAAGAAGAAATAGAGGAAGAAGAAGAAGAGGAAGAAGAGGAGTATGAGGAAGTCTATGTTGATGAAGATGGCAAAGTGATTGAAGACCTTGAGGAATATGAGATAATCGAGGAAATTGAAGAAGAAGTAGAAGTAGAAGAGGAAGAAGAACCGGGAATTGAGGTCGAATTAGCAGAAGAACCCGAAATCGTCGATGAGGACGAAATAGTTGTAGATGAATTAGC
>JBHLRT010000317.1:0-3630 GCA_048882305.1 Candidatus Thorarchaeota archaeon | reverse complement strand
GTGTGATATTTGAAACAGATGTTACATAACATCTTCTAATTCAAATGAGGTGAAAAAATGAGCGACTGCAAATATGCTGGCGAAATGAATGCAGCAGGTCAAATCTGGTGTTCTAAAAAGAACATATATGTGTCAGGAACTGAGAAGAATAACTGTCCTGATTATGAGAAATGATTTGTTTCTTTCAGATTCGTAATTGTCCTATGATATAGCATGAACAACAAAGGATCCGGCATTCTAATAATGTCCGGATCTTTTCCCATTTTCTTTGTTTGTAAATAATATTATATATTCGGATATAATATCTAACGAATATTCTTCATTACAATCAAAATAGTCATATTTTTTAGATATTACAAAAAGATATATATATGAAAAAACATTACTTTATCTTTGAGGGTCTATCAAATCTGCGAAATTAGTAGGTGATGATAAACCCAGGAGAATACAGAAATGGATTACAAAGGTCTACTAGACACCTCGAATGCAGTAGTCGTTGCTGTCGCAGAAGCGATGGTGAATATGGGTCTTGACATTCCTCTCATTTGGACTCAGATGGCTAATGCATTTCAGGGCAATGCAAAACCTATGTTGAGTCAGCTGGGATTGAATATCGAAGGTAATGATGTGAAATCCGTTGTGGAATCTTATGTTACCGAGATAAAAAAGACTGGTGCGGTTCAAAGGTGTAATATTGTAAGTCTTAGTGATACTGAGCTGGTCATGGACATCGGTGAGTGTATTTTTGCACCTGCTACGACTGTCATCAGAGGTGGAGATTCGAACATGATTCCCCCATGTCCAATGATGGCAATTCTATATGCAGCTCTCAATGAGAAAACCGGCAAAAACTGCACTGTAACCAAGTGTCAGTATTTTCCAGAGTTGAATGCTAGTCATTTCACAGTGGCATTGGAGTGATTGACGAATGGGATCAGATTGCAAATTCGCAGGTGATACCAACTCAGCAGGCCAAGTCTGGTGTGAGAAAAAGAAAATCTACGTCTCTGCAAAAGAGAAGGATAGTTGTGAATTCTACGAGAAATAGAGGTGAAAAAAATGAGTGCAAAAATAAAGAAACTTGAAGAAATTCTGAAGCAACTCGAGGCTGACAGCGAAGTCGATGGCTGCGCACTTGTTAGTGATAGAGGTCAGTTGATGGCGGCTGCTCTACATAAGGGTGTAGATGACAAAGCAGTTTCTGCAATGGCTGCCGCACTAGTATCAATTGGAGGTCGTGTGGGTGCGGCTCTTGCTTCTGGAGAACCGAAGAACATTGTGATCGAAGGTGACCAGAAGACAGTCATCGTTCGAAAGGTATCGAATGCCGCAATGATTGCAACCGCTCCAAAGGATGCAAAGATTGGTTTGATTGACTTCGAGATGGACAAAGCTGCAGCTTCTGTGGAATCTACACTTTAGCTTATAGCATCCTGTCCTGACTTCATCAATTCGAAATAGAAGAACTAAGGAGAATGGATAACTTGTCGATAAGAAAACTTAGGTCCTATGACTTCAAGGTCTATGTGACCGGCCCATTTCAAGCGGGTAAAACGACACTCATTCACACGCTTGATCCCTCTGCTATATCAATTGAGCGTGATATGAAAGAGGAATATCGTGGTGAAAAAAGCACAACAACAACTGGGTTTGATCTTGGGCGCGTCATATGGGTTAGGAAAGAAGAGTCTCATATGGGTTTGATAATACCCAAATCAGAGTATGAAAGAGAGGCTGCAGAATATGAAGGTTGGATAGCTAAGGAGATTGAGCTTCGAGGTGTGCCTGGCCAACTGCACTTCAAATTCGTGAGAGACACCATGCGTTCAAACACAGATGGTGTTCTTATGATTGTGGATTCTTCAGATCCCGGAATGATTGGCGATGCCTGTGCCATACTTGCAGAAACAAGAACTGCATTTGCTAGCACTCCAATTGTTTTGATCGCGAATAAACAGGACCGAGCTGATGCTGTCGCACCAGAAGAAGTTGCTGTTTGGATGGGCGTTTCAGGTGCCATTGGCATGTCTGCTCAGAATCGTGAGTCATCCAAGACTGCTTTAGTTCTTCTTTTGAGAATGGTTGAGGAGATTTGTTTGGGATCTTCAACGCAAGATGAAGTTGTAGAAGTAATTTCCCAGACACAATGAGTTTCAAGAGGTAATAACGATGGATCATGATCAAGCAGATACAAAGAGCGAAAATGAACATCATGAAATCTTGCATGAACAGGTAGTTTCTGAGAAACCAAAGAAGGTACGTAAGCCTCAGGCTAAGAAGGAAGGTATGGACAGCAGCTCAGAACTTCCACTCACAGCATCTGGATTTCCTGACAAACCAAAAAAAACACGAAAACCATCAGTCAAGAAGGAAACCCTGGAGTCCAGCTCAGAACTGTCAATTGCACCAAATACAGACACTGAGGACACTTTCCGAGAGTCTTCTCTTGAAGATGTTGCTACTGAATCCGAACCAATACAGAATAAGCCCATCTCAGTTCCTGAGGAACAACCTCAACCTACAACTGTGATTGAAAAGGAAGATGATACTTCCCTCGTAGATGAAGATAGTGCTTCACAAGAAGTGGTTGAAACAAGTGAAGCAACTTCGGAAGAATCAGATATACCTCCAATCCACCAGATTCGTAATCTTCTTACAGATTTTGAGATGCGAGTTCCAGTTTGGGGACTTACAGTTTTCACCGTGGATGGATATATCCTAGCTCATCGTCTTTTCTATGATAAAATGCCTGAGAACTTGGAGATGATTGTTAGCAGCATGTCCGCAGGACTGATTACAATTTCACAGGACTTCATCCGTCTTGTTGCTTCTACCTCTTCATTTAGACAGGTATTGGTTGATGCGGATGATGAATCCGGAGATGTCAGTTTCTCTGTGCTGTTAAAACAAATTGCCGAGAATGTAATGCTCACCTGCATTTTCCCAAACACGGCAAAATTGGGCCTTGTTTCATTTGAGATTGAGAATCTTAGCAATGATATCAATGAGATTGTAAAGCTCTGGGATGTAAAACTTCACGAGGAGACTGTGACTTAAAGGAGGCGAAAAGGTGAGGGAAGGAAAAACCGAGAAACTTGACAGAATAATGGAGAACCTCGTGGGTCCCGGACAGGACTTTAGTAGTTGTGTTGTAACAAATGAAAGAGGTCTTGTAGTAGCTGGATCATCAATTGAAGGATTTTCCAGTCAGATATTGGCTGCAATGATCTCTCTCATGTCAGATACCGCAATCCGTGTGAGTGAGAATCTTGGATATGGACATCCAAAGACATCATCAATCAAGGGATTTGGCGTATCGATTTCAGTTCAAGAGTTTATGGTTCGAGATAGATGGTTTCGAATCGGAGCGATTTTGTCTGATGAAGGCCAAAAACCAGTACGTTTCTTCAGAAGGGATTTCAAACATAGGAATGTAGAAGCTAGATTAGCTGTAGTTGCAAAGAAACTACGATCCATCCTTGAAGATTGAGATTCCAATGTTAGGAACATCCAATAAAATACTGCGGGGATAAATGTCATGGGAGTCAGAAAAGAACTCAATTGGAAAGAACTGGAAAAGAACCTATCTAGAGAGAACACTATCGATGCGCATGAAGAACTGCATTTTCC
>JBHLRT010000316.1:0-3635 GCA_048882305.1 Candidatus Thorarchaeota archaeon | reverse complement strand
GCCAGTACCAATATTGTAGAGAAGAGTCGCTTGCTCATATCCCTCAGCACCCAATTTGATGACTCCAGAGACCAACCTCGATATCTTGTAAAGTCAATATTCTTCTTGTAATCATTCTAATTATATTTTTGTTGATGGTTCTTTATTCAAGGATGACCTCAAGCCTACTAGTATAAGGATAACCTATTGAAGTAGCTTTGGTGTATCAATGAACCACGATATCGACCAGCTTATTCTGATTCCTCACTATCGTCCTTTCCTAAGAATGAAGCAAGGTCAACATCAAATGTGGGAATCTCATGCTGCTCACAAGGAGTGAGAAGTCGTTTCTCAATAACTTCTGACACAAGAGTGCACCCGTGTTCCTCAGAAACGCCGTACCTAGAAACAGCTTTTGCCAGATAGATAGGTCTAGAGCAATGAGCTGACTCCATATCCTGAAACACTTGTTTTATGGATGTATATCGTTTTGAGAACTTCATGGATTCTGAGATTTTGTAAAACTTCAGTAGATTTCCGTCCATCGTTTCATCGTACACGTAATCTACTATTTCTGAAATTCGCATATCCTGAGCTGATTGAGGAGTACTTGCGTTATAGAAGTCATCAAGGTAGGTCGCAATCTGCATACCGAATGCTTCCATTTTCCTGTTATGTTCAATAGATGCGGACCGTACTGTGATGAAAGCACAGATGAGATTCCTCGTCTGAACAGCACGAATGATGTCAGAAATAGGAATTACCTGCATTTCCTGTTCTTCCAGTAGCTCAAATTCCTCTCTGAAGTGAGTGACTGCAGCAATAAACGCGGCTACGATTCCCTCTTCGAACCCACCTTTAACGATACGAGAGTAGATTGGAATGCCACTTGTCTTATGCATCACGATGACACCAATAATGTTGTCTGCATCCTCAAACCGCTTCTTGTTTACCATATCAATAACAAACTCAGCTTTCTTCTTTCGTTTGTACCACGTCCGTCCAGTTAGAGATACGATTGACATAGCCGCGATCAAAAGGATGGGCGGGAGATATGTCCGAATTGCGATTTCTAGTAGAACGCCGGGTGGAGTTATCTGAATGACATCGAAGTTATAATCGCGTTCAAGTTCGAAATTCGCCATTTCTGCAAAGATCTGAATTGAATAACCTGTTCCGTCACCCCAGTTAGGTCGAATGAATATGGAGTAGACGCCAGGTGAAACCTCATTGAGATACCCTTCCATAACCACTCCTAAGAGTCTGGAGAGACGGTATGTCACATTAGCTCCCGAAATTGGATTGTCAGTGTCAACCTCCAAAAGGAGGAGTGTAATGTTCAAATCAGAATTACGTTCCCAGACAAGGACATTCATTTCTATCCGCATTGCTCTTTCTACTATAAAAAGAACAAAATCAACAATATCGGATTGATAGCCATCTGCGCTTGCAGAAATAGTGAATTCATAACTTCCCATCACATCTGTTGAAATTTGAATGAGATAACCATCGGATAATGGGGATAATGGAACAATCGTGTAATCGAAAGTTTCGAGGCTCGTGAAGTTAAGGTGAACTGTTGCTCCACTAATATTTGCAGGAGTACTATCAATCTCTTCAAAGAACACGAGTAGTTCGAATGGTTGAAACACCTTTACTGAAGCAGAATATGCCCCACCAGCAATCTGAATTTGTGTTGCTATAGGAGTAGCTGTCAATGTGAAGGACTTGAGCTGGGTTGTGTGGTCCGGAAGTGAAGCGTTAATGAGTAGAGTATAAGTTCCTGTATCGGTGGGAGTCAAAAGTATTGAATAGTATCCATTGCCTTCATCAATGGTTGGTGCATAAATGATACCTGTATTTGGTGTTGTATCCAACACACTGACATTAGCGTTCTCAAGACCAAATCCAGTACCATTTGTATATCGAATAACTAGTCGGTATTGCTCACCAAAGCTAATCACTGCGGAAGTTCCATTTTCGAGAGAGAAAGAGGTTGATGTTTCACCGACCAAGACAAATAATGCGTCTTTACCTTCATGGTAATACTCTTTCACAGCTGAGATAGTTAGAACATAACTATCTGAATGGATGGCTTTAAACACGATTGAGTATTCGCCGTCACCAAGATCATTTGGTTCAGTCCATGTGATTCCTTCTGGAGTACCAGACAGTACAACACTCACGTTGGCATTGGGAATTCCAGTTCCATTTGCATCAGTGTAGCTGAAAGTGGCGAGAAATGTATCCCCAATCCCCAGTTCTGTTGTAGGATTATCAATGATGAGTACGTTGTCCGTGGAACTAATAGCAATCACAAATGTGCATGTAACATTGTTGAAGAAAGGTCTACTAGCAGTGACAACCACTGTGTGAGAACCAGGACCGACTAAGGCTGTGTCAAAAATAGTACTCCATTTATTATCAAGTGGCACTGGCGAAAAAGTGACGATTGTTGATGACCAGTTAGCAGTTATGGTGGCTGCAGTGTCAACCAAATATGTACCAGTTTCAGCGTCCGAGTAATAGATATAACCCGGAACATCAATAGCTCCTTCTGCGTTGATGACCGTCTTAACAGGGGAGATGGTTGCCTCATGATAGACCGCAAAGTTTGTACTGCCAAAAGCCAACTCAGTACCATTTTCCCAATATATTACAACCTTCCATACACCAACCGTTGTATTACCCGATCCAAACTCCAAAGCAGTGCCATTAATCACACCACTGGCACTATTACTAATGACCTCTGTATACCATGTCGTGTCATCGGACCTTATCCAAGAGATGTTGACATCCTGTACTGAACTTGAGAGAGGAGCTGCATCACCAATTTCAATCATTGGTTTTGTCTTGTTTGTACTCCAATAGATCGTGTCTGGAATCCAAATGGTTTCAGTCCATATGAGAGGCTGCACTTTTCGCGCATAATTTGGAGATTTAGCATGAAACTCCCACCAACCTAATGTGGTTAGAAGTGAGTTAGGAATCACAATCATTCCCGTTTCAATATTGCATGATGTAGTCACATTTGTACCAAACGGATTGTAAACACTAGCACCAGTCCAATCACTAGGTGTTCGTATGTACAAAGTAAAATCATCCAGAGCAGGAAGTACACCAATGAAAGTATAGAACTCAATTTGTGGTTTGGTGTTTAGCTCTGTGGTAAAATGAACACCATCATCAAGCAAAGAGAGAGACTTTGTAGAGTTGGTGTACCTATGACTGAGCATTGTGGCAGTGTAATCAAATGAATAACCGAGGTCAGAGGTGAGCTCGATCAGAACCTGTTCTGTCTGCCATAAGTATTCATTGTCAATACTTCCAACGCCAGTATTTGTTCCAGTGATAAGTGTTGAATTTGAACCAATATTCAATTCAATATCTGAATCGTCAAAGGTAGGAGGTGTTGCGCCTACTAAGTGAATGTTATCCAGTAGGAATGTAATGAATTGCTTGGTGTGAGTCAGGGTATTTTTAAAGGACATACCAATTCTGAATTCAAATTGACTACCAATGCCAGGCAAATTTACGGATATATCACCACTATGATACCAAAGTGAGGTCGTGATAGCAACAGCTGTCTTATTCCAGATTAGAATATCGTTAACAAATGCGCTAAATACTACGCGGTTTCCATTGTATGAATCTAC
>JBHLRT010000315.1:0-3642 GCA_048882305.1 Candidatus Thorarchaeota archaeon | reverse complement strand
TTCTTCATCATTAGTTCTGTTGATGGATATACGGTACGCAAGCGAAAAAGAAATTCTGAAAGAGGTGACGTGAAAATGACTTTAAAATCAAAAAGAAGAAACGATATCTTTGGAAACGAATCCCTGAATATAATTGCGTTCATTATGGTTTTTGGAACAATTGCTGTGCTTGCTAGAATCTTCATTCAAGATGCAGTACTTATACTCGAGAACTCCATTTTCCTCTTCAGATTCCTGCTGGGTATGATTGTCATTCTTGTCGGAAAGTATGTTATTGGTCTGAAGACCCTTGGTCTTTTTGGTCCGACAGTTCTCGTGATATCTCTTCTTGCTCTAGGTCCCATTTGGGGTCTTCTGGTATTTCTCAACATATTCGTAGTTGGTTACATAATCAGGTCGCTAATCAGTCAGTTCAATTTAGCTGTGGGATTTCGAATTGGAATACTAATGATTTTCACTGTTGCTTTTGTTGGGTTACTGGAATTATTCGGTGAGATCTTTCTGATTCCGATACTCAGTGGTTCCATTCTTGTGCCCATAATAATCACGCCTTGGTTCATTGACAGATATGTAATTGAATCAGAACAGGAAAACCAATTGGTAGCTTTTTCTCGCCTTGTAACCACATTAGGAATCTCACTTGTTTCATATGTCTTTATGAGCATAGATGCGCTTGTCCTTTTCATCATCAGCAATCCTGAGCTTTGGATTGTTCTATCAGCTGGTGTTCTCTATTTTGGAAGAAACACAAGATACACAACAGTAGATAAGAAACGATTCACTCGATTATTCGCGAAAGGTGAGGATCCTCTCTCAATTCAAATCAGAAACCGCAATTATATCGCTAGATACAATTCAAGCATACTCTTCTCAGTAATTAACAAGTACAATCTGAAAGACCAATTCGATAAGTGGCGAGTTCCAACAGCTGAACTCTATTCCATCATCAATAATGAGAATCAAGTTGATGAGTTAATGGAGCGCCTAAAATCTGAGAAGCAATTCGAGAACGGTTTTGTGATTAAACCATCCCAGAGCTATGGCGGAAAGGGAATCATGGTCATTCAGAAACGAGATAAGGATGGGAATTTCCACGTTGGTTCCGAAATCTATGATCCAAGCGTAGTGGAAACTGAAATTCGGAAAATTGTCAAAGGAGAGTATCTGACAAGTCAAACAAAATCCGACCATGACATTGTCATTATAGAGGAGAAAGTTGTCAATCACCCTGATTTGGAAAAAATATCCACAGGTCTACCAGACGTACGAGTCATTGTCTTTCGAGGCATCCCCGTCATGGCTATGATGAGGCTTTCAACGATTGCAAGTGATGGACTAGCCAACTTGAAGCAGGGTGCAATTGGTGCCGCGGTCAGAATAACCGATGGCGTGGTGACACGTGCTGAAATGAAGGGTGTTGAGCTAAAGAATCATCCAGATACAGGAGAGCTCATTGTTGGCTTTAATCTTGAGAATTGGTTAGAAATCTTATCTACTGCCTGTCTTGCCCAAAAGAGTACTGGACTGGGTTATGCAGGTGTAGATATTGTAAATGATGCGAACAACCGTGTTCTTGTACTTGAAGTGAACAAACGACCTGGTCTTGAAATACAAAATGTGAATCAAAGCAGTCTTTTGAATCGCTTTGAGTTCATTGAGCAGAATGATCTAGATGCCACCGAGCTGTCCCCAATTGCTTCTGCGAGGTACGGCATAGATTTGGCGAAGACAAATTGGGAAATGGGGGTTGAGTGAATGGAATATACAATTGATACCGCAGGAAGAAAGCGAGCGACGAAATATGTTGGAGGATTTGTACTCATCATTATCATTGTTGCTTCAATTGGATTAGTCTATCAACAAGAAGTTCAAGAAACAGTGCGAGGTTCAGCTGAATTTCAGCTCAGCTATCGATACTACCTGAAAAATGAAGGTCCTCTTCCTCTTTCATCAGTAACCCTTCGACTAGCTCAGCTAAAAGACTGGGATCCAATTCAGACAGTGTCTAGTTTTGTGATTGATACAGCTCCAAATCAGACTACCATAGATGAATATGACAATCATTATCTCTGGTATGAATATACAGATTTCAAAATCAATCAGACCCTTGATCTCTGGTTCCATGCGAACCTTACTCTAGATTTCGTGAATTACGCTACTCCTGATCTTACAGTCGAACCCTACAATGTAGAGGATGAACTATATCAACTATATACAGCTTACCATCCTCTCGCTGACTATACTGATCCCAACATAAGGCACATAGCTCAACTCTTGGAAGTTCCAAATGATCCGATTGGGACTGCCTATAATCTCTATAACTTTACAGCGAACTATATTGATTATCGACTTCTAAGTACGGCTCGAGGTGCAACTTATGCGATAAGAAATCATCAGGGTGACTGTGATGAATACACAACACTCTTTGTTGCATTAGCTCGGTCTTTGGGAATTCCCACTGTAAGCCATACCGCATGGTTGGCAGACTTTGAAACTGGATTCGTTGGCACCGATGATGGAGCAATTGCACATGCATATCCAATGTTCTTTGTTCAAGGAGTTGGTATGCTTCCAGTTGATCCGACACGAGGTAAAGATAGCATCTTTGACAACTGGCTCAAGACTGACCAAAAGAGAATCACCATGACACGTGGACCTGATAATCCCTATCGACTACTTCAGTATCGTTGGTTCCCTGTAGAAGGACTCCCAAATCCATCTATAATTAGTAACTACACAATTATGATTCATAAAATGAATACAGAGTACACTTCAACATTAAGGAGTCTCATAATACTGTCATTAACTAGTATTCCAGCAATTTTCGGGCTGATGAATATTGTAGTTGGTTTCAGAATTCGAAAGGAGAATAAACAGAAGTTAGATCAATTGCTCTCACCTGGATAGAATACTCGAAAAATAGACTTTTCAAATGCAGCCGAAACCCTTTTTCACAGGTCGTCATGCTCCTGTGAGCGCTTAAGAGATGATTGCATAATGATTGACTTGACGAAGAACGAGACTCAGCTTGCACGAACTGTTGAGAGATGTCGCGAACGGAACATCGTCATTCCGACCTTTGAACAGATGAAGGATCCATCCAAGGCTCCAGACAGAATCAAAGACGAACTGAAGGACATCGAGCTATGGGATGTAGTCCCTCAGAACCTCTTCAGAATCACCTGGAAGAACGAACCAGTTGACAAGGGAGGTCTCTTCAGACCCTTAGCGAACTATATGGAAATACCACCTGAGCTCACAGGAGTTGAGGCTCGAATCATCGCTCTTGTTGGTAAATGGTTCCCCACAGGTGCTCACAAAGTGGGAGCTGCTTTTGGATGTCTTGTACCTCCTCTAGTCACTGGACAATTTGATCCCACATACCACAAAGCGGTTTGGCCTTCTACAGGAAACTACTGCAGAGGAGGAGCTTATGACGCAACTCTTCTGGCGTGTGATAGCGTTGCAATTCTTCCAGTGGAGATGAGTCAGGAACGATTTGATTGGTTGAAGAGCGTAGCAAGTGAGATTATCAAGACACCAGGTAGTGAAAGCAACGTCAAGGAGATCTACGACAAGGTCAACGAACTTGTGACTACTAGAGACAATGTCTTCGTTTTCAATCAGTTTAACGAGTTTGGA
>JBHLRT010000314.1:0-3645 GCA_048882305.1 Candidatus Thorarchaeota archaeon | reverse complement strand
ATGAGGTTGTAATCGAGATGGCTGCAGCCATTGTTGGTGGTCATGAAGAGCTCAGAAAGCGACCTATCTTCTCAGCATATTGTGAAACAGCCCAGCCCCTTGTGTTTGTAAAAGAGAATGATAATATGATTCTCAATGCAAAAGCAGGAATTCCCGTTACACTCGGACCCGCTGCTATGATGGGCGCTACTGCACCAGCTACACTAGCAGGAGCCAATGTTGTGACTGTTTCCGAGAACCTCGCATCAATCGCACTCACTCAGATTGTTGCACCTCACTCCCCTGTGATCTTCGGTGCATGGGCTTCGGTGATGGATCCCTTTACGACTCGCTGTCTTTATGCAGCTCCTGAGTTCGCACTAGGAACTGCGGTTCTGTGTAAACAGATGGCTAATTTCTATGGTATGCCCAACTTTGGATTTGCTGGTCCATCAGACTCAAAGATGCCTGATGCCCAAGCTGGAGCAGAAGCAATGGAAATTTGTTTGATGAACGCATTAATGGGTAACAATCTCCTCCATGATGGTGGTTATCTTGCGAGTGGTGGAGTTGGGTCCCTTGAAATGTGTGTCATCATTGACGAGATATTTGGTTATGTGGATCGGATTCTTCGAGGTATCGAGGTTACTCCGAAACACCTTGCTGTTGATGTGATTCGTGATGTTGGTGCCGGAGGTAACTTCCTATCGCATAGACACACGCTGGACAATCTAGGTGACACTATGTATCTTGGACGACTCTTTGACCGGACCTCTGAGGAGGCTTGGGTGAAAGCAGGCTCAAAGGACATGTTCACTGTTGCCAATGCTCGAGTCAAGAAGTTACTCGCTGAACATCAACCAGCTCCTCTGGATAAGGACGTAGAGGCAACAATCGACAAACTTGTTGCCGATTCACACAAGAAGCTCGTCAAGTAAATAGCCAATGGTGTAACAGACTTGACAGTAGATTTGGTAGTGACTGGCGGCAAGCTAGTCCTACCCAATGGGATCGAGGATGCCTGTCTGGCAATTGAGTCAGGCAGGATCTCAGCCATTGTCAAGGAACCAAATCTCCCCTCTGCAGATGAAACTATCACATTGAATGGAGAGCTAGTTTTCCCTGGCGCAATTGATCCGCATGTTCACTTTAAGTCACCATGGCTGGAATTAGAGGAGATAGATACTGGTACCGCCTCTGCTGCAGGTGGAGGCATCACGATGGTCGTGGATTATCTCTTCTCCGGCGACGACATGTCCTTAGTTGATGCTTTTCATAAAAGGAAGAAAGAGGCTGAGTCGAAGATATGTTGTGATTACTCACTCCATGCAATCATCTCCTCTGGGTCTCAAGATGAACTAAATCAGTTAGCACAACTCATCAAACTTGGTATAGTCAGCTTCAAGGTGTTCACGACCTATAGTGACTTTGTCACGACCAGTACTGGCTATTTTCTTGAGGTATTCAAAGAAGTGGCAAGAGCTGGGGGAATGGTGTCTGCTCATTGTGAAGATGATGGTATCCTTCAATACTATACAGAAAAGGCAAAACAAAGCGGGAAAAACGACCCTGTCAGCTATGTAGAATCACGCCCTCCGATAGCAGAGTCAATCTCCCTCCAGACTATGCTGGAACTAACCCGACAGACGAATGTTAGATTCAGGATAGTTCATATTAATACCAAACGTGGAGTGGAAATCATACGTCATGCTAAGAACTCAGGATTACTAGTGACCGCTGAAACATGTCCCCACTATCTCATTCTGACTAAGAAGGACATGGAAAAGAATGGACATCTCCTGAAAATGTCCCCCCCTCTTCGTGGACCTTCAGATAATAAGGCTCTGTGGGATGGTCTGGCATCGGGAACAGTTGATATGGTTGGCACTGACCATTCACCTATGCACCTCTTGAAAGATTTACAGAGGATGAAGGATGATATTTGGTCCATTGATCCCGGAATTCCGGGTATGGAAACCATGGTGCCATTGTTGTTTGACCGAGGGGTAAATGGTGGACTAATCTCAGTCGAAAGATTTGCTGAAGTCACATCAACTCAAACTGCGAAATCTTTAGGTCTATATCCTCGCAAAGGTGCCTTGATTGTAGGTGCAGATGCGGACTTGACAATTATTGATCCCAGGAAAGAATCGAAAATTCAGGCAGATAAATTACATAGTAAGGCTGATTACACACCGTTCGAAGGATGGCACGTCAAGGGTGTTCCTGTCAAGACCATAGTCCGAGGCGTTTTGGTCATGGATA
This sequence comes from Candidatus Thorarchaeota archaeon, assembly GCA_048882305.1. Taxonomy (GTDB): domain Archaea; phylum Asgardarchaeota; class Thorarchaeia; order Thorarchaeales; family Thorarchaeaceae; genus SMTZ1-45. The sequence goes on along the minus strand of JBHLRT010000314.1, from coordinate 1,401 downwards.
ATGGTTATCCTGGTGATATCGTTGGAAAACCGGGCTTTGGATCTTACATTGTGCCTACAACAGCAGAAAAGAGCTAGTAGAGTGAATTGAGAATGAAAAGAAGTAGAAAGATAGCAGTGCTTGCTCACTGTATTCTGAATCAGAACGCTAAGGTGGAAGACATTGCTCTTTTTCCAGCCATTATACCTGATGTCGTGAATCTGGTCGTGGAGCGAGGTTACGGAATCATCCAAATGGCCTGTCCTGAAACACTCCACCTAGGACTCAGCCGTTGGGAATGCATCAAGGATCAATATGAAACTCCAAGCTTCAGACATTTGTGTGAACGTCTGGCAACTGAAGTACTTGATCAACTGGAGGACTATGAGAAGAACGGATACAAGATTGGTCCCTTCATCGGCATCGATGGAAGTCCCTCATGTGGCGTCAGTAAATCCTGTCGCGCTGATGAGAAAGGTGAAAATCCAAAATGGTGTGGGTCTGTCCATTCTCCACCATCCTGGATTATTACTGATGAAAGTGGTGTCTTTTTCGATGTGATTAAAGCGGAAGCCAAGAAGCGTGGTAAGAACTACACTTTCATTGGTATCCCAGAGGTTCCTGAAGTTGGAGACTTCCAAGAAGCAATGAAGAAACTGGACAAACTCCTGCCTTAGAACGTTGTAATTTCCTCAAGCTTTCGAGTAAACTCAAATCCTCTTTTGGACAACTCTTCAAAGAATGGGCTTACTGGCACACAGGCTTCAGGTCCCAATACTCCTCGCTCTGTAATCATACCTTTTGCAATCATTTGAGCCACAACAGAAGGTGGGACTGCAGTTCCCCATGCAACTCCACCAAAATTCCACTTCTCTGAACCTTGGTTGATGCAGTCATATGTGATTCGTACCATTTTGCCGTCTCTTTTTCCTTCTACGATACCTCTAAGAATCACCCACTCACGCTCTTCTTCTCCTGCACTATCGCCTGTTGGTTGACTCAACAATGAGATTAGGAAGTCCTTAGGAATTACTGATTGATTTCCCACCATAATTGGCTTTTCACTGGTCAAGCCAAAGCTAAGGAGGGTCTCAAAGGCGTGTAGCATATCCGCAGGAAATGAGAGTTTGACATCAAGTTTCTTTATGCTAGGGAAACTTCGTGCAACCGTCGAGAGTTCACCGTGGATTGAATAGAATCCCACAAGTTCTCCCACTGGGTCTGGAAACTTCATGATCTCTTGACCACTGATTGGTGGAACAAACTTGTACTCGCCATCTCTGAAAATCACAGCATCTAGAGTGAGCTCATCAATGACAGTGCGAATTGAATAAGTCACTCCTCCCCCGGATACCCCCGGTCGGCTATGGAAATTTATGATTTCATCAAGTTCTTGAGCTGCATGTGCAGCATACATGTTGG
>JBHLRT010000313.1:0-3646 GCA_048882305.1 Candidatus Thorarchaeota archaeon | reverse complement strand
ATACTGAGAGATTTGAATACGATTCTTGCTGAGAATGCATATCTCACTATAGTGGTTCAAAACATGAGAGACATTGATGGGCGACTAAGACCAATCGCTTGGGACTTGGCTCTTGAGCTTTCAAAGGTGTACGACCTTCGACAAGAGATGATATGGTGTCAGGACAACAAGAAACTAGGTTGCTGGGGGTATCCAACTACGTATGTTTCTAATGTTCATCATCATTACTGCATCATTCTCCAAAAGAAATCTAATCGATGATGTTGCATTCCAAGAATAAATATGGTTTCAGTCAAAAACTAGATTGAGGCATGTATTGATATGGAGATTGCTGAGATTCAAGGCATCGATGAAGAGGACTTATTCGGATACATCAGAGCATTACCGAATTTTTGGGAACAAACCAAACGTATTTTTGAACCAGGAATTGAGCTAATCCTCCAAAAGATTGGTGACACAGAGGATATACTACTAGGAGTGTTTATTTTCTCCCACTATAGGGGGCAAATTGTCATATTTATGGAATATCAACGAGACATAAGAACAGCAATCTTTGAAATTCATGGATACCAAATTAATCAATGGGGCACATTTGTCGAATCTAAGAGCTCTGAGAATAGATTGAGAAGAATCATTGAAAACAGTGCTGATGGTGATTTCAAAGCATTCTCTGCGATACCAGAAGGTGGTATTTTTGTCTGTCCAAACTGCAGGGCTCAGTATTCCCTGCGAGTGTTGAAAATTACGAAAGATGGAAAAATCGAGTGTCAGAATTGCGGAAAATTTGTTGAATATCCGGTAGACTAACCTGAAGAATAGTCATAGTATGAGTATGCATTTGTCTAGCTTGATAATGAATCTGTGACTTCTTCATACTATTCTTAAGGTATTTCAAATTGGGGAAGAACTATGTCTGAAAGTATTCGTGTGTTGACTCTGAAGGATCACGACCAAGTCAAGGTGCTTTGTGAAACTATCTGGGAAGGTAATGATTATGTACCGACCACTTTTCCATTTTGGATTGAGAATCCGCGGGCAACGACAATAGGGCTTTTTGCTAATGATGAACTTGTTGCTATTGGAAATATAGAGCAACTTGCGGATACTGAAATTGCGTGGGTACAGGGTCTACGAGTGAAAGACGGACATAGAGAAAAAGGTCATGCAACAGCTATTACAATGAAACTGGTTGAGATTGCCAAAAACTTGCGAGTCAAATACCTCTGGTATGCAACCAGTTCAAGAAATGAATCATCTATGAGAGTAGCTGCTAAATGTGGATTCCATGAAGCTGATAGAACCGGATACTTCCGAGTTTACAAACCGTATCCCACTCACCCAAGGCCTAGTTTGAGCATAGTCCCCCTAAAGGTGAGTCCAGAACGACTTTATGAACTTCTTATGTCAAATCCAGATTTAGTAGAGAACTCCACTTTTCCACTAGCGTGGCATTTTGATTTCAAGACACCAGATGGATTGACTCGTCTGCTACAAAATGCAATCATTAAGATAGTAGTTGATGAAAGCGGTAATGCTCTCGGTCTATATTGCCAAACTGAAAGGGAAAGGAGTGATGAAAGCACTGCCGCTTTCACGGTATTTGCGACCGACCGTTCAGTGTTTGTTGATATCATGGCACGGATGATTGATCAAGCTGAAGCTATGGGAGCAGATCGAGCAGTCTTTTTCCTAGGACCAAGAGTTACAGACTGGGCGTTGGATTTAGGATATGTGTCAGAGGAATTCATTGGCAGAAGATTCCTTCTTTACGAATTGAATCCATCCGAGAAATGAGATTAGCCAAATGGCTGCATTCGTTCTCTAATGAGAAGCCAAAAAAAGAAAGATGGGAGGCTGGATTTACCAGCCTTCACTATATTGGTTCAAAGTGGACTCGTGTTGGAGGATTAAGTAGGTATAGGAAACAGATCAGGCTTAGTGCAACACCACCCCAGTTCTCTCCTATAGCATAGAGAACGATTGCCAGTACATTGAACAATACTGCAATCATCCAGCCACCATAGTCTTGTCTCAGAATTAAGGTGTATACCCAGAATCCAATCAGTGCCATGATTGCACCAACGAGAGATAGATCATTATCCCAGTACCAGAATTCAAAAACACCAATTATCAGTCCTACGATTGATTCTAGGAGAACCAACCATGCGGCAATCTTGACTTCTTGAGGTCTGGCTCCAGCAGCCATACCTGAGTCAGCCATTGGAATTTCACTCATGGTATTTCACCAAAGATTCAAAATCAAACGCGTGGGGGAATATTACTCTTTCGAAATCCCCACTTCTTTTTCATCATTATTCGAGGCAAATATATAATCCTCGAAAATCCCAAATCATTATCAATTCATAGGATGTCCGCATTCTATTCATAATGATGTCGAAGGACCCGAGGTTCTTTTCGCCCTTTTCTTCTAGCGTAATTATCTACGTCAGTTGCCCATCTTATCAGCATTGGTGGATATTGGCCATATTTAGGAGGAATTGTGTTCCCGAGTCGTGATCTCCTATGTTTATGATTATGATTTTTGTGTAACATCTCGTTCTATTACTAATAGTCTTGGACAAATATACGCTTTATGAAATAGTTGCATCAAGAAACGGATTTCAATGAGTAGTGAGCGTGAATTGTCCTCTTAATCTTTCGAAAGTGACTCGTTCTCCGATTCATCCTCATACTCGTAGAGAATTGACCAGTTTGGAGCATAGGAGATAGGCTCTAGGTCTCTCGCCTCCAGTTCTAGTGCTTCAACCTCCGCAACTATTTTCCGAAGCGTATACGACTTGACACCTTCCCATCGAAGGAAGTCATTTGTATCCGAAGAGAACTCACCCTGGTATCGACCACATTTTCCCCCACAGAACACCTTGGTTTCCTCTCGTATTTCCAGATGCCCCTCACACCACTTACAGACAGCCTCCATTCCATGAGCATGTATCCGACCATTGATCAGTTGGACAAAGAGAACAGTATCGTCCAAATTGACGACGCCCCATTCCTCATCCTTGTTTGTCGTCTTTTTCCAGAGCTTCCTCACGGGCTTTGGTCTCTTCACTGGTGGTTTGGATAACTTTGGTTTGGATTTTGGGGTTTCTTCCTTGACTTCACCGAAATCTGAAAGCCTAGACTGGAAGCTTCTTGTCATACTAGCCTGTACCGAAGGGAGATAGATAAACTCCTGTCAAATTCATCACAAACCTTTTCAGAAACGTAGTATGTCAATTTCGCAGCGTGGTCAGAGGTAAACTGGGATTCACCATAGTTGCTTCCGGCGATTAACATAGATGACATTGGATTCGAAACCCACGCTGGAAGTGAAGGTTATGGCTCGTAGATGTTATGTGATTCTTCTTGCGCTGTGTTTTGTTTGGATTATCAGTTTCTCTGCAATCACGCCTCTTGAGAGAGCAGACGAAATAGAAAGTGTTCCTTTTGGGAGGATTGAACAACATTCTAGTTTGAGTGATGTAGACTATTCAGCTCTCTGGAATAGAACCTATGGTGGGTTTGATAGTGATCGTTTGTATGACCTTGTTCTTTGTGATGATGGAGGATATGCTTTAGTTGGATTCACTAATAGCTTTGATTCTGTTGATAGAGATACTTGGGTTATCCGTACAGATGAAGCAGG
>JBHLRT010000312.1:0-3655 GCA_048882305.1 Candidatus Thorarchaeota archaeon | reverse complement strand
GAATGTCTTAGAGAATTTACCATCAGAGAATATTGTCACAGTACCAGATGAGTATGCACCTCGTATCCGTGAAATTCTGGAACGGATGAACAAAGTTAAAGGTCAAGGTCCTGCCACATCTGTGAAAATCGAATCCTAAGTTGTCAATGTTTTCTACTAAGGAAAATCATGACTACAACTATGATAGTTACACCAACACCAATCGCAATGAGAGCTGATGATAAGTCTGGAGTTGGTCTCCATGGGTTGTACTCATTGGTTCTCCCATAGAAGTGGATAGTATTAATTTCAAAATTTGAATCAATTTGAAAATCCCATTCTGCCGTGGTTCCAGTTGAATTTGTCGAAACCGTTAGGAAATCCTCTGGTTCAAATGTTTTGTTCAGAAATGGCTTGTCTTCTACTACGTGCATCTCAATAGTTTCATGAGTTTCAGCTTCAAATGTTCTAGCTGTTCCGACTATATAGTGAAAGTAGAATGCATAGCCATAGTCTAAAGGAAATGCCCGATATTCAACGGTAACTATGTTAAGATCGTCTGCTATCATGGAACAAGTGAACAAGACGAAATCAGTGTTTTCAATCCATGTTCCACCAAAATATGTGGAATTTGCCTCAAATCCAGATGCGTTCAAGTTTTCCCAAGGCACAATGGCATAGGACATTGATGAACCATTCACATAAACACTTAATGAAATGTTTGGGCCGGAGGCAGTAGCTGTCCAATATTTCGGATATACAAAGGCAAGAGAAACATTCTGAGTAACATCTGAGACAATGTGGTATTTCCCTGAAACATTAACATGAATCCCATCATTTAGAGTACTGAGTATTCTGATTCTAACATCTGCTTGTGGCATTGTTAAGCTTGAGCTATTACTGAATGTTTCACCAGTATGGAGATCAATAATGTTTGCTACATCGGCATCCGCAGGAATCGTTTGATGTGATGATAGAAGAAGAATAAATAAAATCCCAATCAGAACAATTGACACTCTTGGTCGAATTATCTCCACACCTATTCACCACTCATAATTTATGGACTAATTCTAATTTGAATTCTATTGTGTGATGGAGAACGAAAGAATTTATCACTCCAATCTATATTGTTTAGTATGAGGGAGGAATGTCTAGGTTGGTTTTGAACGGTATCACTGTTTCAAGAACACGACTACTTACGCTTTCAATTATCGCTGTAGCCTACCTATTGATATCAACCTACCAAGTACTTGATTATCCGTTTCCTGCTCCTGCTGGGCAATATGAAGTTAGTTATACCTCTACTATTCCACAGTCGACCAATTTCACAATTCAGCGTGAATCACATGTTTCAACTAATTCAGCAGTTATTCTAAACTACACTCCCTTCTCAGGATATGAATGGCTTCAGATTCCAAGATTTGATTATGATCTCGTTGTCTTCAATGTAACATTAGAGCCAAAAAACCAGCAAAATGACGCAAACTATAATGTTTATTTCTTTGCTTCAGATGGCGATATTGAAATCACCCAACAGATCACCAGCAAAACAACCCTTTCAGTGCAAACAGATCTCTCAGCAGCTAAATCTGGTTCTGATAGGTGGCTTTTGGAAGTAACAGTCGATATATCCCCACGAGAAGATTTCATCTTTCATAGTCTAATCGTTTGGGCAAATTCTAGTGTGCCGCTTTGTCCGGTTTCCATTAATCTACAATCTACATCAGGACAAAATCTCTTCGAGAATAAATACATGCAAGACATGCGCCATAAATCCTTTTTACTAGCTTCAACGAATAATCTGAGTTCATCACATTATCGTTACTACTCCCAGTCTGTCATTGATACTTTGTACCTTCGACCAGGAAGTTTGAATGGGACATGTTCTTGGGGTATATATCCATACTATGGCGTAGATTTCAATGTCAGCTATCATGAAAATGAACAAGTGCTTCTAATTATACACATGAAAACAGTAGAAGTCAAGCTCTTTTTTGATACATCATATCCTGTTCATAAGATATACTGGCGTGTTAGTGATTTTGATGAAATTTACGACCTCCAATTTGCAATAAATTCAACTCCTGTTATCCTCTATACTCCTCCTACTAATCTATGGGTTTCCTTCTCACTGGGTGACCCCTTAACTGATAACAATTATCGTCTTACATCAGTTGCATATATGAGTGGCTATCTTTTTATCAATGGGTCTTATAATATTCAGATTGATGTGCATTTCAAAACAGCACTCAATTTAATCAATACACAAGATATGATAATGGGTATTCTTTCTCTTTCGCTCTTCTTTCTTGTAATACTCCGGATTGGTCTGTGGGTAAACAACAAACTAGAATTTCCAAAGAAGCGAGTAATATTCGATTTTCGACTCATTCCCCTCCTCGCTTTCACAATTCTAGCCTTTATTCCATGGTATTTCTCTACTAGAGTTTTTCAGCCCTATACACAAGAAACTCCTGTGCTAATCAATAGCCAGCTTCTTGGTCCTATACCCGTCATTGGTCTTTGGACCCAAGGTAGTCTGCTTGTCCTGAAAGTTCCTGAATATGCACTGTTGTGGTCCTTTTGGTCAATACTTCTTTACTGGTTTCCACTCATCTTATGCATCACTATGTGTACAACTCCAAGCAATCTGTCTTCGGACATCATGATGGGTATCGGGTTATTCAGTCCAGCAGGATATCCATTCCTTCTCCGAATACTTCTATCTGATGTGACAAATAGCATCCTCGAGATCACAGTAATCCCTCTAGTGGGAATTGTCATACCATTTGCTTGGTTGTTGTTAATTGGTTTTCTTAGCTTTCGAGGATATTATTCACACGATCGGCTTCAACGTGATTATGATATATTACCAGAACTAGAAGAAATCGGACAAGTTGAATCAAAGGATGAACCTTTCTTTACTCCACCTCTCGATCTCGGTTTCTGGCTTGTTATGGTCTTTTCATTCTTTGCCCCTTGCGTCATAGGGTTCAGACATAGTGGTACTTCATTATCCCCTACTTCAATCATACCCGTATCTCCAGTCCAAGCTCTTGTTTATCTTGTTGACTCATACGGATTCTACTCCTCCCTCAACTTAGCCGGATTGACTATTGGTATTCCATATGCTGTTTTCACATCTTTGGGATTTGTATGGTTGCTAGAACGTCGGATTCATCGGCGTTCAATGGTTTGGGTATTGACTGCATTAGCTGCATCAGTTCTTTCAATGATTCCCGGTGTACTTCTCCTCAATTGGATTGGTTGGGTGCGACTGAACAGTCCATATATTCTCTGGTACACATGGCTTCCAATACCTGTAATGACCTTGATACTGCTTGGATTAGCATTGGTTACCTGGTTGGGTGATGCACAATCAAAAACCGATGTATCTTAAGATAATGTTTCAAAATGATTAATCAGACTTGGTAACTCATTGAGATGAGAAATCAACAATCCTTTGTGACCTGCTTTGTGGAATTGCTCACTATCGAATAAACCTGTTACACCGATGAAGTCACAGAACCCCTTAGACCTCTCAAAATCCTTCAGTGAATCTCCTACAAAGACCATCGATTCGAAAGGAATGCCATAGGTTGTACTAATATGCTTGAAGTGATCCGCCCCTTTTTCGAATCCAGGTCGATATCCAACAATTGCTTTGAATAAATCA
>JBHLRT010000311.1:0-3661 GCA_048882305.1 Candidatus Thorarchaeota archaeon | reverse complement strand
ACACGCCATATTGCTCGGTCAGCATCCTGATGAGGACCGGGAATGTCAATGTCATCAGGTGTGTCTCCTCTTGAAACAAATCTCCTCAAGGGAGGATCTTCTCTAAGGATTTCCAAATACATATTCTTGTCAAATGCTGGGGGTGTGTCACTAGGTGGATTTATCGGTAAAACCTCCTCACGCGGGTTGTCTTTCACGACGAAATGATATGAATGTACCGAAGTCAATAGCCGCATGATAAAAGATTATCAAGGGGTATCTACCGACTCAACTTCTCTTGTGAAGGAAAGTGACTAGACTTGGAGTTAACAGATACGGATCTCGAAACAGAGAACCCATCCAATGTTTCGAAAATCGCATATCTCTCAACTCTCGAAGCTCTCACAAGATTAAGCAACTCTTTCAGAGTAATCGTACTCCCTCTATTTGTTCTTGCTATTGGTTCTGATGAGGCGTTCTATGGTGTCATGGTGGCAATGGCGGGTTATATGCAATCGTTTGTCTTATTCCCTGCTGGTGCCTTTAGTGATAAGAAGGGTAGAGGCTTAGCTATTCTTTTTGGTGGTCTGTTCTCTGGAAGCATTATGTTCATGCTCCCGTTCACTAGTGATTCGTTGACTCTCCTGATACTTTTCTCATTAACTGGAATTGGAGCAGGTTTTAGAATGTCATCAGTTAGAGCATTGATTGCAGATGCAACTAAGCGGGGAAGTGAAAGAACTCTATCGTATGGTTATACAATGGCTGTAGCGACACTGGCAGCTGTTGCTGGTCCTATCTTAGGTGGGTACATTCTTGATGAACAAGCTCTTCCAGGTATAAACCCTGTAATGGTAAGATATGCCATCTTGTTCTTTATTATGGGTAGTATCACTTGTGCAGCAGGCATAGTTGGATTCATGACTGATAGATGGTTGAGAAGTCATAACATACTAAATGCAAAGGAAACTGTTGAGGAGAGTAAAGAAGATATACAAGGCGTTAAGGACGATGCAAGAACTGCAACTCTATTTGGTATCACCCAACTCATAATGGGATTCAGTTCAGGCATGGTCGTACCGTATATGGTTCTATGGATTAAAGATGCATTTACCCCAGATCCGTTAGTACTTGGAAGCATACCAGCTATCTCAAACATCACATTAGCTACAGGAGCTTTGTTTGTCGGTTTACTAAGCGAGAGAACTGGAAAACTAAAGATGATTACAGGACTCTATTTACTTGCACCCATTCTAACAATCGGAATGGTTTATTCACCTCTTTTCTTGGCTATGGCTGTATTCTACATTGCACGAATGGCAGTAGCTAATATGGCTCAGCCAGCAAACAATTCCCTCTTCATGGGTGAAATAAGTCAAAAGAGACGTGGTAAATCATATGCAATAACTCGAATCATGTGGACCTTCCCAAGACAAACGGGGACGTTGTTTACTGCCTTCATCCTTACTCTTGGTTTGTTTTCAGGAATGAAAGAGTTTGGAGTTATCGTTTTTCCACTGGCAATGACCCTTTATCCAATTAGTGTCATACCAATGTATGTAGCTGTACGAAAAAACCGAGAGTTAAGACAAATTCAAGCTAGTGAGAATCAATAGTGGGATTTTGCGGATACTTCTTTTCGAATTCCGATCTGAGTAAGTCCATAATCAAGAGACCTTTGTGAGCGCCATCGATGTACTCGGTTTCACGAAGCAATCCAACTCGTTTGAAACCTATCTTTTCATAGACTTGAATCGATCGTTCGTTATCTTCCATTGTATCAAGATAGATGCTGTTTAAGCCAAGGATGTAGAATCCAATCCTGAGCAAAACAATCATTGCATCAGTACCGTATCCTTTACCCCTCTTTTCTGGATTGTAGATTGAAATTCCAACTTCAGCTCTATTGTGAGGCAGCGTGACATCCTCAATCTTTGCTAAACCAAGAAAATCCCCAGATTCCTTGTCCTCTATTCCTAGATAGAGATGGCCATCCCTCCACGGGTCCCATATGGAAACTTTAAGCAACCATTGTTCCATATACCTCTTAGACCTGACAATTGGAGGGCCCAGGAATCTTCTAAGTTCAAGAGTATTATAGAACTTTATTATATCATCGAGATCTGTGGATTCCAAGGTGCGAAGTCTGACGAGTTCTCCGGAATACATACCTCAGTTAGAATCGATATTACTGATAAAGATGGCTAACTTGAGCCGGAATCCTTAACACTCACAATATTGTCTAGTGCAGTTCAATTCAATGAGGTGAAAGATGAATGTCGGATTCATGGAAGACACCATTTGGAATAGTTAGAATTCTGATTGTACTAGTAGTCTTAGCAGCAATTGTGAGGATGCAAATCATCACAGGCATACCTCCGCCAAACTGGACCTTTCTGTTTGGCTCAGTCATGATTGTTATACTTGCCCTAGTGAACTTCTTGGAGAAAAGAAATGATAGCAACCTGTCCCGTTTTGTGTTGCTAATGTTCATCGCAATGATGGTTTGTTCAATAGCGGATTTCCTGATGGCAAGCGTATTCTATATTATCCCTGGAGAATCGCTCATCAATGGAGTCATCTTCTTCCTTACTGGACATGTGATTTACATCCTAGCACTCAGAAACCGTTCACCTTTGCTTTTGCGAGGCGAGTCACCCAGACTTATAGTAAGAAATCTAGTAATCTGGATAGTTGGATTAGTAGTTCTCTTTGTGTTATTCTTCCTGACATTATTCAATCCAGCAAAACTTGTCATCAGTATAGGATTGGTCGGATATGGGATATTCCTAACATCGTCTCTTGTATTTAGTATAACAAAGTGGTTCGATAATCTTCCTCACCGTTTCAGTCTTTGTCTGATTCTGGGATTCACATTGTTCTTTATTTCTGATTATATCCTTGGCTATAGGATTTTGATTGATGGTGATTTCCTAAATGGGATAGAAGCAGTTGGAATAACATACCTTCTAGGACAGATGATAATTCATCTCTCACCAGTATTTGCCAGTGAATAGGGAGGTATACTGTTGGAGGAGTATCTACTTGCAAACATGACTTGGCCTGAGGTTGAAGCGCGTCTAAAAGAATGCGACATTGCTCTTGTCCCAATTGGCTCAACGGAACAACATGGTCCCGCGCTTCCTGTAAACAATGATCACTACATAGCAACTCAGTTCGCTTACAGAGCTGCTGAAATGGTCTGGGATTCACATAAGGTAACAGTTACTCCAACAATTAATTTCGGATTCTCACCTCATCATATGGAATTCCCCGGTACAATCACCTTGAGCGAACTGACTCTTTCGAGCATGATCGCAGACATCTGTTATTCTCTGGCTCAACATGGTTTCAAGAAAATAATACTGGTCAATGGGCACGGTGGCAATGAAACAGCTATCCAAAATGCAATGCACGATATGCATGGCAATATTGATGCAAAGGTTTACAGTGTGAATTGGTGGAGTCTTGTAACAGATAAAATCAAGGATATTGTTACTCAACCAGTATATCATGCATGTGATATGGAAACCTCTGTAGCATGGCATCTCAACCAAAGAGTACTGGAGGATAAGAGAGTTGACGAGTCAGGAAAAGCTCTAGTTCCTGGTTTTGTAGTCCCGGACATGCTTGCTCCTCCACCACATGTGTCCACGTCCTATAGTATGAAAGACATCACTGA
>JBHLRT010000310.1:0-3675 GCA_048882305.1 Candidatus Thorarchaeota archaeon | reverse complement strand
ACATTGAACTTGCCTTAGAGAGAGATCCATTTCAACAAGAGAAGTGGCGGGAGTATGGCGCAGTTCTTATGCTTCAAGATAGATTTGAGGATGCAGCAAGAGCTTTTGTTAGAAGTTTAGAACTCAATATCAACGATTATGAATCCGACTTTGATTACACTATTGCTCTCTATCGATACGGTGTCAACAACTGGCGGTATGTCACTGGAGCAGAAGCAATCGCCTTAATGAGGGCAAAAGAAGCATTACGAGACAAGTTCATTTCGAAGTTATTCAAGAATTATTTCTCTGGCTTTAGAGATCCTGATTACTACATCTGATTGGACCTCGATATCTTTTTGTCCTCTATAAGATTGACCATTATACAGTGGTTCAAGTGAAACTCCCAATCATAGTCGTGCATGGCGGAGCAACTGTTTTCGAAGAGAAAAATCATGATGCTATCTTGAACGCAGTTAAGAACGCCACGAAGAAAGGTATGTGCGCGTTAGAAAATGGTGGTTCTGCTTTGGATGCTGTTGAAGCCGCAGTTTGGGTGCTTGAAGAAACCAATCTATTCACTGCAGGTCTTGGCGCATGTAAGAATCGTGATGGCGAGATAGAGTTGGATGCAATCATAATGGATGGCAAGAGACTCGAAAGCGGAGCAGTAATGGCAGTTCGGGACATAGTTCATCCAATCTCGCTTGCTAGATATGTACTAGAGCGTACATCGAATTATCAGATTGCTGGTTTGGGAGCGAACAAGCTATACGATCAGATGGTTTCTGAAGGCTATAGGGATGAAATCTCACCTAAAAGGACTGAAACAAATCCCATTGCAGAGAATTGCGATACTGTAGGAGCGGTAGCAGTAGATGAAACTGGTCGGATTGCTGCAGCTGCCTCAACCAGTGGATGGCCTGGAAAATTGCCTGGACGTGTTGGCGACTCGCCCATTATTGGTGCAGGAGTTTATGCGAATGATGTGGCTGGAGTGAGTTGCACAGGGAAAGGAGAACAGATACTTCGAATAACGATGGGGAGAATGGCAGTCTTCCAAGTAGAGCAGGGAATGACTGTGTCCCAGGCTGCAGAAACAATGATGTCTGAGCTGCGTCAAAAGACAAGCGGTGAAGCTGGACTCATAATAGTTGACAATCTCGGAAATGTTTCGATTGCATATGACACTCCACATATGCCAACAGCAATTCTTGCTGCTGATATGGATGATGCCTACTATTCTATGAAACCCAAATGGCCAATCTAGCGGACATCAATCCAGTAAACGTTTCTCACCTTTGATTTCCAAAATATCACTTATGTCTTGACTGACCTCAAGACAACCAAGGTATTCGCCGCTTTCGGACCTAACTGCAAAATATCGAATATGGATTTTCTTTTCTCCAAGATTTATCCAAAACTCAGCTACATCTCTTTTCCCATCTCTGAAATCATTTAGAATCTTCTCTACCACATGGACGCTGCTTTTTGGATGACATAGCTGAACACTTCTTCCTATGATTGCTCTAGAGCGTACGAATATTCTTTCAGGGGATTCGCTGAAAAATTGAACGCGGTCTTGAGCATCCACAAATGTCATGTCGACTGGTAAGTGCTTGAAAATGGCTTCCAATGTTTCAATGGAGAGTTTTCCACTTCCAAGGACCACCATCCCCTCATCAGCTTCAATACTGGAAGGTTTACTTGTTCCTTCTGGTCTTATTGAATAGCTGCAGTAGCCTATGTCATCAAAATCATGTACAATGTTATCCCACTCCGCTTTTTCGAATAATCTAAGTGATGCTGGAAACAGGATATTGTTCTCCTTGCTGAAGTGAGATGCAAGTTGGTTGGCAAGATCAAGGGATAACTTAGCAAGTTCTTCCAAATTATTCTTTAACCTCTCATCCGACTCAGATTTTAACGAGAAGATGTTCCTTTCAAGAGTGTGAATTTCTTGATGCTCACTCCACATTGCTGCTGGAGGTCCTGTGAGACCGTGTTTCTCAATGACAGGAAATAATGCATTTTCTTCTCTTAGATAGTGCGATTCTGATTCTTCAAAGAATCCAACTAGTTGTCTTACACGGGACATGAATTCAGGTGTTCTATCTCTCTCACCAGACACCAACGCACTAACTAAAGAGTGAAGCTCGTCTACAAACTCTAGGAGTGTTGTATGTTCAGTCATCAGTGTAAAGAGAGGATGACCCCTTGGTACTATGGGCTTTTGGTGTTGAATGGAGTCCCTGAACACGCTTATGCTAATGTCCAATAGAATCTGAAAGTTCTTTTCCTCAATCCCTTCATTCATCCACTCTTCTTTATAAAACTCAATTTCTACTGGATTTACAACTCCAAGAGTCTTGACATAGTAGCTTCTTAGATCATCGAAGTCTTCGCCTGCGCCAATCTTCTCGACTAGTTCTCTCAGAACTTTCTTCCGCTCAATCGCCATTGAATCGCCTGTGCTGGTCTAGCTTACCTTCTTGATATTTCCTTTGACTCCGATTTCAAAGACTCTCAATGGAATGTTCCTGCCTGAGTTCATTATAGCTTGAGCCACAGCACGGACAATCCCATGACAGCAAGGTACTTCCATGTGTGCTACTGAAACATCTTTTACATCATTCATTTGGAACATTTGAGTAAGCTTCATCACATTCTGTTGATAATCTTCAAATTTGGGACATACTAGTATAGCGGCTTTCCCTTCAAGGAAATCATCATGCATTGATGTGTATGCAAGTGCGGCACAATCTGCAACAATTAGTACACTCGCATTTCTTAATGCTGGATGGTTTGGACTAAGTAATCTAAGCTTGATAGGCCAGTGAGTTAGATTCGATTGTTTAGGTTTTAACACAGTTTCAGGAAGAAGATGATCTGGTTCTTGCTGGAGTGTACTTTCACCTTCCGAGTATGTGAATTTCTCACTTCCAGGACAACCTACATCCTGTTTGGCAAGCCTGGTTTTTCGGATATTCTCATTAGCTCCATCTTCATCGAAGGGAACTGTTTCTACTTCCCTTAATGTCAGTGCTCCTTCTGGACATTCTCCAAGACAAGCACCTAGTCCATCACAAAACGATTCTGAAACGACCCTTGCTTTTCCATCAATTACCTGAAGAGCACCCTCTGCGCAACCTGGGACGCAATTTCCACAGCCTGTACAAAGATCTTCATCAATTTGTATTATGAGTCGTTTCACCATTGTCATTTGCCCGACCTCTTTCTTAATCATAGTTAATTTTTTATTCATTCACTATTATAAGTCTAGTAGTTACCAAAAGGGAAGCATATCGATGGGAAAACGAACGAGAGAGGCAGTGGAGCTTTGTCCTGTTTTTGCTGCATCACACATTTTGGGAAAGAGATGGACAATTCTCATAATTCAGGTTCTATTGAGACCTGATGCTTCGATAGGTTTGAGGTTTAATGAACTTCAAAAGGAACTTAGTTGGGTCAGTCCCAAAGTTCTAACTCAGCGACTTAGAGAACTTCAAGAGAGCGGGATAATTACTCGTGATGTAGATGTATCTTCAATTCCTCCCAAAGTGTGGTATATGTTGACAGAGAAAGGGCGGGATCTCGGACCGACTTTAGAAGCGATGCAGGCTTGGGGAACGAAATACGGTGGAAGATTAGTAGCAGTTTGCACTGGTAAGGGGTTTGATAATTGCCGTGAATGCC
>JBHLRT010000309.1:0-3677 GCA_048882305.1 Candidatus Thorarchaeota archaeon | reverse complement strand
CTCAGCTTCTGTACAGATATACGTGTGTCTATCACCTGTGATTGTTATTGTACCATCATCATCGCGTTCGAAGGTAATCTTGTTACCTCCACCAACACCTGTAGTTTTGAGGTACTCCTGTTTGTAGGTGCGTGCTGTCTGCGCAAGTTTATCCAATGCAGCAGCCACCATATGAGCTTCTCCATAACCCATGGTTATCTCTGCGTTTCCTTCTGTTCCGCGGCCAATACCCAATGAACCATCTTTTCGAATCTTGACGTACACATCCATCCACCTAACGAAATGTAGAACGAATCACTGAAAACTATTGTGGGGATTTATAGCTACATCAGAATTATCATAAGTTATTCAGAAATTCGAAAAATGAGGCCACATGTCTAACGACAAAGAACATGAACACATAGTTGTAATTCCTGAAAATCCACAAGAGGAAATTGTGTGTCCGTTCAGTCAAGGCAAGTGGAAGAAGGTTAGTGACGCACTCGTTTTCTTTATGCTTTTTGTGACTCCCATTTTATGGATAATAGCTATCGTCATAACTAAGCTATTCTAAAAAGTGATAGAATTGTATGCAGAAGATGTAGGTCTTCTGCACTAGAAACACTAGATTGAGTCTTTTACATCGAAAGCTAGAGTGCCTGCTTCCTTTGTCTTAAGTGAAAGATCTAGGGTGTGTTCACCCTCAGGTAGCGGATCTGCTTCGATAAAAATCTCTATCTCCACTCCAACTTTAATTGGAAAGGTATTATCTTCACTAATGTCAGACCCCAAGATTTCGATATCTCCAGATCTGATTGTAGTAGAATTTAGTGGGTATTCATTACCGTTCACTTTGATTGGTGCTACAGCAGTCGTAGTCCCTGGTGATAATGAGTTCTTAAGCTTGAATGAGAAGCCACCTTCGACATTTTCGAGACTTCCCTTTATGTATAGCTTCCTGAGGAGGAAGGATGGAATTTGCATTAGTCATATAGCCTCCAGCTAATTCTACTGTGGCCAGCAATCTACGCTGTTTTTATAAGTTCCGAAGATGGCCAGTCATTGATTTTCGAATACATTATCCCCTCCACCTACAAAAAGTAATAAGTTCCCAACCAACAATTGGACCTGAAGTAACCATAAGGAGTGAATGGTTCTGTTCGATATCTTTGATCCATTTGGTATGTTTGGAGCATTCACAACAATGCTCATTGTAATCACGATCGTCGTCATAATCATAATAGTTGTCGGATTTTACTTTGCCTGCAGAGCGGGTTCTGGGATTGCTTCTAGTGTATCAAGAGGATTTACCATTGAAGCACCGTCATTTGTTATACCTGATCATCAACGTGGACAGAGAAGATCTGATGGTAGTGAGATGAAGACAGTACGATTACCTGATAGATGTCCCTCTTGTGGTGCAGCGATATCACAGGAAGGAATTGATTGGACAGGTCCACTTGAAGCAAAGTGCAGCTATTGTGGAGGAACACTGAGAGCATCGTTCGAGTCAGTTTAGAACCATCTTATCCACTCAATATCCAGATTATACTGACACTCTTAGTGTCTTTTATATCACGAGGACATGCTAGTGGAATATATATCCAAATATGAGGAAGCTTTTTCACTAGCATACCACGCCATAATCTAGAACATACGCTGCCCCTATCACGAGTTGATAAGCTTGGTTGATGCACTTGAAATGCAGGAGGATGGCACTACACTCTGCGTAAATCTCAATAGAGAGAGTTTATTGCCAGACCGTGTGTTTTGCGTTGTTGATGACACAAACAAGAATGTCTACATCTGGTTGGGAAAAGAGGCGAATGTTCGTAAGCGATTCGTAGGTGCACAGGTGGCTGGAAAGCTACGAGGTGAGCTTAGTACTGGTTTTAGGGTTCGTTCACTGGACCAGGGAGATGAACCTCAAGATTTTTTCAACTCATTGACTCGTGAATAAAAGCGAAGTAGGTCTCACGTCACAGCCACAAGATTCTATAGAGCATCAGATATCTCTCGTTAGAGGTCACTGATTTGAGAGGACTAATGAAGACTGCTCGCGGTGTTGGTAATCTAGAACTACGCGAGATTGATAATCCGACACCTAAACGAGATGAAGTCTTAATCGAGGTAGCCGCTGCAGGCCTTTGTGGTACGGATATTCATATCAAGCACGACCAGGCTTTCTACACACCTCCTGTTGTTTTAGGTCATGAGTATTCGGGCACGGTAGTTGATATAGGTCAAGATGTAACATCTGTCAAAGTTGGTGACACGGTAGTTTCTCCTGCTACTGCTTATTGCGGTAAATGTTACCAGTGTAAAACTGGCCACATGAATCGATGTACTGCAGAGGATAAACGCATTCTCGGTACTTCTAGAGCAAATGGTGCATTTGCAAAATACTTGGTTGTTCCTGACTACATTGTTCATCAAGTACCCGATGGTGTTAGTATGGACGAAGCGGCTCTTGCTGAGCCCATGGCATGTGTTGTACATTCTGTAATTGACAAGACCCCCATTTGTCCCGGTGATGTTGTGGTTGTTCAAGGTCCTGGCACAATGGGACTTATGGCGACACAGGTTGCGAAAGCAATGGGCGCTGGAAAAGTCATCGTCACCGGTGTAACAACGGATCAATGGCGGTTTGATATTGCCAAAAAGATTGGAGCTGACATAACACTTGACGTTCAGGCTGAAGAAAATCCAATAGGACTAATAAAATCTGAAACCGATGGTCGTGGAGCGGATGCAGTGATTGAAGCATCCGGTGCATGCATCGCCTGTACTCAAGCTCTTGACTTTGTGAAGGTGGCTGGACATGTTACTCTTCTTGGTGTTAGAGGTCGTCCCGCTGACATTGACCTTGATCCAATCATTGTCAAGGAACTTACAATGTCCGGAACGTGGGGCACACTACCCTCTTCTTGGGTCACAACACTTAGACTCATGTCCTCAAAGAAAGTGGACGTATCCCCAATTATCACTCATCGAATATCACTATCAGAATGGGAGAAGGGCTTTGAGCTAATGGAAAGCCAAAAAGCTATCAAAGTTCTCTTTACTGATTTTGAATGAAGCTGGATGATACGTCATTGATGTGAGTAATTCATATACTTGATATTGAACATCATCGAACATGCGTCAGTGCCAGTGAACTTCCTGTGCGTATGAGGAACTTCATTTGGTCCTAGGTGCCCATGTGTCAAGACAATCCTGCACGGTGGAAACATGAGAAGCTGCTGGTCCTCCGCCCATAATTATTGCGACTGAACAAGCTTCCATAATCTCTTCTCTTGTAGCTCCAAGAGTAAGTGCTTGCTTTGTATGATACACCATGCACTCCTCACATGGGGAAAGAATTGAAGCCACGATGCAGATTATCTCTTTGAACTTGGCTGATAGCGCACCGTCCTTGTGAACTGTCTTTTGGAGGTCGGTGAATGCATTTCTCGTCTCTGGAATATCTCTGTTAAGAGCGCCAAAGTGTTTCATGAAGCTCTTCAGTGTTTTTTCAACATCATCAGTCATTGGTTCCATTCCTCAGATTCACTGGGTTGGTGTACCCAGATTCCACTCCGACTGGGAATAGCGGCTCTGATATAAAACCTGTGCAGTGTCCCTTTCGTCCAGTGACATAGTACCTTGTTCAACTTCTTGGCTTGAAATTCTCTTAATGCTCTGAATGATTGCGGTCT
>JBHLRT010000308.1:0-3685 GCA_048882305.1 Candidatus Thorarchaeota archaeon | reverse complement strand
TGTGGTTGCTCCATTGACTGCAAACTCTACCGCGAAGATAGCTCACGGTATCGCTGACACACTGATAACCAATGCAGTAGCCCAGACTCTGAAAGGAAACACTCCTGTAATCCTATATCCTGTTGATCAGGTTAATGAAGAGGTCAAGACAGTTGGACCTAAGGGTGAAGTGTTCTCAATTAAACCTCGTAGTGTTGATTTAGACAATGTTCGACGACTCAGAGAGATGGAACGAGTCACCGTGGTTGAGTCTCCTTCTGTGATTCCCAATGTTATAGAAAACCTCCTCAAAGAAGAGTGAGGAATTTCAATGGATCTTGATGTTCGAAAAAACGCTCTTGTTCGAAAGAAACTAATCAGATGGTATACCCAACACGGTCGCACATTTTCATGGAGAACCACTACCGATGCTTACAAGATTTTGATTGCTGAAATACTTCTACGCAGGACAACTGCATCCGCGGTATCAAGGATTTATTCTGACTTCATCAACCGCTTTGATACACCTCAGAGACTTGCTACTGCACGTGAATCTACAATTGCAAAATCGCTGATCTCTTTGGGATTGCAGTCAATACGAGCAAAACAACTCAAGAAAGCAGCAACTATCATCGTGAATGATTATGATGGTATAACTCCTCGATTCCATGAAGAATTGCTGTCACTTCCCGGTGTTGGAAACTATATTGCATCAGCAGTCCAAAATTTCGCGTTTCGGGAACGGATTCCGCTGGTTGATGGAAATGTGGTTCATTTTCTCTCTAGAGTTTTCGATGTCCACTTTGTTGGACCTAGTGACAAAAAAGCTTGGGAGTATACAGACCGATTTGGTGGATCACACAAATCTGAACTATATTGGGGAATTATTGATCTTGTAGCAACGGTTTGTCTAAAGCAGAATCCGAGATGTTCTATCTGCCCGTTGTCTAAAACATGTAAATGGTTTGCATCGAATTAATCTGGTCAATCTAGGTCTGGGATTGTTATCTCAACAGAAATGTTCTCACCACAAGGACATGTTGCATTGATTGGGTAGATGTCTGGTGTGTCGATACTGATTTCAGCACCTTGAATCGCAGCTTTGTCGATTAAAGCTTGCATATTATGGACCATATATCTCGCGAATCCTGCTACGAGGTCTGGAATTGATATATCATTAATCCAATATACAAAGCGAGTGCACTTTGGGCAATGACTTACCAAAATGTGTGTTCCATCACCGCAATTTGTACAGGTGAGGCTAGTGTGGTGATATTCAGGTGCATTTGGCATGGGAAGGCTCAACCGATTCTCTCCTCCGCAGCGATAACAGAAATAACTGAACTCTTGTTCCATGAACTTCGACCTCTATGGTTCCTGCGATTGAAATGCTGTACTCTTCACTATTAGAAAATTGTTCTGTGGTTCTAATAAGGCAATAATGATACCATATTAAGGATGTGAAGATAGATGTTAATTCAACAGCAGAACATGAAATTACTATCATTATTACTCGTGTTCCTAACTGAAAATTACACCACTGAACTACGAAGGTGTAATGTTTGCGATACAACTACTCCTAGATATGAAAGAAGCTTTATGATCAATGGGCAATGGGTATGTATTGATTGTATACTTAATCGATTAAATGGTGTTCCCGGTTCTTGTTAGCTTCTGCTAGACCGAATATTGTAAAAGCAGGTAATGGAATCCGACTCAAGTCAGGTGATTTCATTGAAGACACGAATTCAACCTCATCTAAGAGTTGGAGAAGGCGATGTAGAAAAACATGTCATTATCACAGGAAATCCGGACCGAGTGCCTGTGATTGCTTCTAGGATGAAAGATCCAGAGGAGGTGTCACGATACCGCGGACTAGTGACTTATCGTGCATATACACCGAAAGGTACACCAGTGACAATTTCCGGGACTGGAATGGGAGTTGCGTCAACTCATATTTGTATAGAAGAGTTAGCAAAACTTGACTGTGAGGTAATCATCCGTCTTGGTAGCTGCGGTGGTATCGATCCAATAGTAAAAACAGGTGATGTTGTCGTTCCCTATGCCTCTGTTCGTGATGAACGCGCCAGTCTCAATTACGCACCAATGGCATATCCTGCAGTTGCGTCCCCAAAGTGGTTCGTTGCGCTACATGAAAGTATCTTGAAATTATTGCCCCCAGAACGAGTACACGCGGGAATCAATTGGACCTCAGATATATACTATGTAAATCCTGCACTCAATCAACTTGATTTATGGACTCGTGCAAAAGTCAAGAGTGTTGAAATGGAATCTTCACTTGTGTTTACATTTGCACAAACACGCGGAATCGACGCGGCTGCTATTCTCTCATGTGATGGCAATCTCCATGGAGCACAAAAGACTGAACAAGCATCTGAAGACGAAAAAACGGGAGAGCAAAATCCGTTGTTGGTAGAAGCCATTGCTAAGTCGCTTGATGCCCTTGTAATGGCTATTGATAAGATGCAAGAATCAAAGTAGACGATTTTACCCAGAGGTAAAATCATGAGTCGTTTGGGATGAAGACCGCAATCTGGTTGCGAAACATGTAGAAACCTTTGACCAACGAGTTACTTTTGACAACTGGGTAGGTTTTTAGTGGAGTACTACACCATCAGATATACCATGCAGGAGTCAGGGGTCCGCAATGGTTTGTTCCGTGATTCATTTCCGCGAATTACATTACGATATTTTGAGAAAGTTAGCAATCCAAAATCAATCCATGGGCTTTATCCTTATCGCGGAAAGATGTCTGCTTTAGACGCAGCACATGTTATTTCTCAACTCCCTTCGTCGGGGACTCTGTTAGATCCCTTTTGTGGGACTGGCACTGTCGTCTATGAAGCACAGGTCCATGGTATGAATGCTATAGGCGTAGATAGCAATCCACTAGCTGCAGTTATTGCTAGAGGAAAAACAGAACCAAAGAACATCCAATCCTCATTACAAGACTTGAAGTCCATAGTAAATGAAGCTTCAAATTTGAATGATGTTCCAGAAATGTCCCCGTCTTCAGCGAAGTACTTTCATTCAGATACTGCTGATCAGATTATGAGAATGGTACAGATTTCAACCAGATTCTCTTCATTCCTTCTCTCATCGTTCTATGGTGCAATCTGTGTTGCTGCTCGGGCTTGTAATGGATGGTTGTGGACATCTACATCAATAGGTCGTATCAATAAACCATTACGCAAGATTGACTTCTATTCCACGTTCATTAGGAAAGTGAAAAAACATGTGGAGTTTCTGAATGATGGTCCTCCTGCAACTATACATACTTATGACACACGACGGATTCATGAAATCATAAACAAAAATTCTGTTGATTTTGTATATACTAGCCCACCCTATTTTGACGCTCTTGACTACACCAACTATTACTCAAAGATTGTGCTCGAGATAATTGGGATGGATCGGGCTAAGGTTCGAAAGGGGCTCATTCAGAGATACTCAACATATGAAACTGATATGAAAAAGGCACTCGCTTCTATTGCTAAAGTTGTTCATGACAAGTCAATCATAATATTCATTGTTGGAGACCGTAGGGTCCGCGGTGAATTGATACGGGGGTCTGATTTCTTCACAGAAATTGCTCCATGGGATTACTCGTACATTGTTGAGAGAGAGTATACGAACACAGCAAGTAGTGTTTGGGATAAAATCAACAAGACAAAGAGGAAGGAGC
>JBHLRT010000307.1:0-3689 GCA_048882305.1 Candidatus Thorarchaeota archaeon | reverse complement strand
GAGATAGAAACGCATAAAAAATCACTTAATTCGACCAAAGGCGATTGAACCATGACAGACCATCAAGTTGCAAAGGAATTCGATGCAAGCGGGCTACGTTGCCCCATGCCAATTCTAAAAACAAAGAAAGCCATTCAAGAAATCGAAATTGGAGAGATCCTGAAGGTCATCGCTACAGACGTTGGCACGAAGAAGGACTTTCCTGCTTGGTCTTCCAGGACTGGAAATGAAATCCTCGAGCTCGTTGAAGAAGGCGATAAACTCGTTTGGTATATCAAGCGTGTTAAGTAAAACCTAGTCTTATGCAGGGAACCTCTCACAAGAAGTTCCTTAGGCTAACAGCCGGCTGGGATATTTCTATCCCGCCGACCGTTTCTATTTTCGTTATTTCTCGTCCTTGGTAGCCATCTCGCCAAGTGCGTCTTTCATCAGCGCCTTGAAGTCAAAGCCCATCATTCGAGCCATGAGCATCATTGGGATCAATACATTACCAAACACCTGGAATGCCTGAGCCCCACCACCGCCTTCCTCGCTTTCAGGGCCAGCCCCTACTGCGCCGCCTCCGAACAGTGTTACATCACCGATATCTATCTGTTTATAGATCTCTGGGAGTATCTGTAAGAAGTCTCTCGCAAAGGCTTGTGGTGAATAATCCCGAGCTGCTTCAAGAGTCTTCTTAATACCTTCAGCTTGGGCGCTTGTCACCTTTAGAATCTGTCCAGCCTCTGCTTCAGCGACCATGCTTATCTTGTCAGCTTCAGCTTTAGCCTCCTGAACAATACGTTGCGCTTGAACTTCAACTTCTTGTTTGATTTTTCGTTGTTTCTCAGCCTCAGCTGCTAACTTAGCGACTTCGAGATCTTTTGCAGCTTCGACCTCAGCTTGTTGCTTTTCGTATTTCTTTTGCATCAAGTCTTTTTGAAGTGAAATCTCAAGGACACTCTGTTCACGCTGTTTCTCCGCTTCTTGAATGTCTCGTAGCTGAGCCTGTTCTCTGACACCAATATGTTGATCACGAGCAATCTCCTGCTCACGAAGAACTTTACTTCTCTCGATATCTCTGGTGCCAGTAGCTTGGTCTGCTGAGATAAGAGCAATTTGAGCTAAACGGTGCATCTCTGCTTCACGAGGCTTTGACATGTCTCTCAAGAATGACTCATTAACCACTACAACATCGACCAGCTCAACTGTAACAACTTTCAGACCCCACTCTGAAACGATGTCTATCAGTTCTTTCTTAATAGCCTCAATAATTAGCTGACGCTCTTCTAGAATCTCTTCGACTGACAGTTGTGCACACGCTGTACGGATAACGGACTCGATAATTGCTGTCAACCTACTTGGTATCTCTTTCCAAGTTACATTATTGATGGTCGCAATGGCATTTTCAGCTTGCCACTGTAAAACAGCACTCAATCGAATCTTCTGTTTTTCCTTCGAAAGCACTGACTCAGCTGAGATGTTCAACTGCTGTACAGTCCTATCAACCGCAAGAATGCGATCGAAGAAAGGAATTCGAACGACCATTCCACCTTCGCCTTGCTTAATGGCTTTACCACGTCGCAAGTGGACATAGAAGATGTTCGGGTCAAATATTCGGACATACTTTCTAACATAGACCATTAGAAGAAGTATGAGTACTATAATCAATAGACCTATGGAGAGCGCGAGGTTATTCGCGAACCAGTCCATTATACTTGCTTGCATCTGCTATCCTTCTCACACATGTATCTGTGTTTGTGCCCTCGTCCGATTCACCTTCTGCCAGTTGAGTCGGACACCATTTGCTTTTGTACACTGCATCGAGTGATTGTGAACTCCACTCTCCACGTGTCTCTCTCAGAGCAGTTGGTAGCCATCCTACGAACGCACTTGTATACTCTATGTTTTGAGGGGATATAAATCTGCGCAGAGAATTTTATTTCTTGATTGGTTTTTCATCTTCGGCTTTCTTGCTCTGCTGTTGTAACCATTTGACCACATCTTTTCGAGGATCGACATATACAAACTTGTCATCTGCTGATACTATGTATAGCTCGGTTCCTTTTTGAAAGACTACTCCTTTCTGAAATGGACGAGCATGGAACCGTCTTAATCCCATCTCAGTTTCAAGACGGATTTCACCAAACCCATCATAAATCGTAGATACTGCTATAACCTCTCGTCCAACCAAATGTCGAGGTTCTAGTCTGAAACCTGATTCTACGAATGCCTTTCCGAGAACAGTTCTAACACTATATACTAATAATGCAACTCCAGCAAGATGGATGATTATTTTACCAAACAATGGAAGTGCAATACCGTCATAATACAACAGTGAACCAAGAAATCCAAAAGTGACGAGAGATGTGCCAATTGTAACTCCTAATGGAGCACCTCTCTCTGTTTCAAAGAAACCTGACTTATCTTCAGGAACATCGTGGTCAACATCTATATCATGGTCGTGTTCAACAATACCTGATTTGTCATCAGGAACTTCATGGTGTACATCCATATCATGATCATGTTCTAAAATTCCCGACTTATCATCTGGGATTTCATGATCAACGTCAAGATCATGGTCGTGTTCAAAGATGCCCGACTTGTCATATGGAACTTCATGGTCCACATCGTGATCGAAGTCGTGTTCCACTTCGTGTCCGATTTCGTGGTCCATATCGTGGTCTATGTCATGACCAACATCGTGGTCAACATCATGGTCTGCTTCTGCACTCTCATGTTCACCTATTGCAGAGAAGATCCTGCTAAGTGCAAACATACCGAAGGTATAGAACAATCCTGCTATCAGGATTCCAAATGATACCTCCCTCAGCAATGCTGCAATTGCAACCAGATCCTGCATCTTCTATCTTTTCTCTCCTTTAGACGAAATGTAGACCCCACTTCCGGCTACGTGTGTAGCTATACTCTCGAAACTAAATAAACCTGAGCCAGCATTAATTTCCTTGATATTTCCTCGTTTGTTCTGACTTATCATACGCTCTCTGAACATCTTCTCCAGAATATGCTGAAACTGGTGAAGATTCTATTATTGTTAATGTGCCACTTTTTTTATTGATCTTTAATTTTGAAGTTTCAACTTGGAAGGCAACCACGAAAACTAGAAACAGAATAACCGGGTAGTATATGAAAGGAAACAACAGATAGTCGTTTGATAGTATATCTATTCCAGATCTAACAGTGAGTGAGATTATCAGAATGGTGCCCGATATCACCATGAGCCTGGTTGCAGTCCTCCTAGATGTGCGAAATTCCAAACAGTCACCGATCAATCTGATGCCAATTCCAATAATGATGAGGAAAAGAGATGATAGGTATCCCATCAGATAAAATTGCATTCCTGTGTTTCCGAATAGATCGAAAATATACTGCGCCTGCTCTAACAAGTAGTTGGGATTTCTAAACAGCAGAAGACTGGAATTGATTCCATAGAGCACATAACAAAGAAGAAGGAGGTCTCCCACTGCCTCGATTCTTGATCGTTCTCCAATAATTGATGTTGAGGTTCCTCTTGCAATCAACCACCGCCTAAAGAAGAAGTATAGGATTGAAGGACTAATGAAAATTGGTCCTAAGAACATGAGCAACCAAACAGGCGCAAACCACGGAGTGCTGAAATCGTTATCAATCAATAGACAGTAAGTTGGAAACAAAGTAAACAGGATTGACCAACCGATTATTCTTAGTGT
>JBHLRT010000306.1:0-3701 GCA_048882305.1 Candidatus Thorarchaeota archaeon | reverse complement strand
GTCGTGAAATCGATTCAATCCATCCGCTGAGATTGATTATTCTGAAACACTTAATATGTTCAATCTATACGGTTCTCAAATGGAGGTCTGTGCATGACTTCGGATTTTGTACTATATGTCAAGGGAAAAGAGATTCAAATGAATGATTTTGTATCTAGGCTGATCTATGATGTGATGATGGCAATAATCTCCAATCTAAGAGATATCGACCTTGAGGAAATCACTACGATTGAGATTGAGTAGATTCCATTTCTGGGACGGGCAATATCATGAAAATGAACGGATGGAATGGAAGAATTCTATGGGTTGATTTGTCTACAAAAATCTCTCGAATTGAAGAATTATCATCTAACATCTATGAGAATTTCATTGGAGGAAAAGGTCTAGGTGCGTATTTACTCTATGCTAATCTTGAAGATAGTATCGATCCACTAGGACCTGACAATATCCTCCTCTTTATGACAGGTCCGCTTCAAGGATTACCAGCTCCCAATGTTGGCAGATGGACACTTGTCACTAAATCTCCTCTGTCTGGTTTCTTCTTGGATACTCATTGTGAAGGTCCACTAGGTCAGGAAATCAAGAATGCTGGTCTTGATGCACTTGCTGTCACAGGTAAATCAGATAGTCCAGTTTCATTGATTGTTGAGGACGATGCTGTACGGTTTGAAGATGCTCAACATCTTTGGGGAATGGGCACACATGAAGCAACACATATTCTCCATGAGAAATACGCCCGCGGAGCAGCGGTGTATGTAATTGGTCCGGCTGGAGAGAACTTAGTTTTAAGTGCAACTGGTTGTTGCGAACTTGCTCACCAGACTGGGCGAGGTGGAGCAGGCTCTGTTCTTGGTTCTAAGTTACTCAAAGCAGTGGTTGTTAAAGGGACAGGTAAAATCGATGCACATAATCGAAATGCAATTCGAGAGGTTAACAAAGAAATTACACAAATTTGGAACGCAAAACCAGATGCAGAATTCAAGAAATATGGAACTCCATTTCTTGTTGAAGTTTCTAATGAAAGAGGGCAATTTCCAACAAGGAACTTCCAGAATGGATATTTCGAAGATTATTCCCCTTTAACTCCAGAAGAGTTTGAAAAATGGTATGTCGGATCACACCTTTCTTGTCCCCATTGCATTATGAGATGCACACGTGCGTACAAGACTGAGAATCCCCTCTCGCCCGGAACAGATGTAGAATCCACAGTGGAATATGAAACCTTGGGACTATGTGGAGGTAATCTTGGAATCAACGATGCTCAATGTGTACTCCAATTAAACTATCTATGTGACGAACTAGGTCTGGACACGATTAGCGCTGGTGGCATCGTAGCTTTTACGATGGAAGCGTATGAAAGAGGTATCCTTACAGAAGATGATATTGGATTTCCGCTTCCTTTTGGAGACTGTGACGGTGCAAAGAAAATAATTCAGATGATTGCACACAAAGAGGGGATTGGCAAAATCCTTGCAAAGGGTACTCGTCTTGCGGCCGTAGAGATTGGTAATGGTTGTGAATCCTTTGCGGTGCATGTTAAGGGACTTGATACGCCTGCCTGGGACCCTCGAGGAAAGAAGGGGCTTGGACTATCATATGCCACAGCTGAAGTTGGTTGCAGTCACCTAAGAGGATGGCCGCAAACAACAGACCAACCGGATACGTCCGCTCTTGATGTTATTGAATCAATGATTGAACAACGAGGAATCAAAATCCTTAGGGATAGTCTAGTTGTATGTCATTTCACATACCACTTTCCTCTGACACAAAGTCAGAATATCATAATGCTTAAAGGTGCGACTGGTTTAAACTATAATGAAGATAGCATATCGCTCTTTGCCCATCGAGTTGAAACTCTTACACGACTTTTCAATATCCGACAGGGACTAGTACGTAAAGATGATTCTCTCCCACAGAGGTTTTGGGAAGGGGAAAAATATGGACCTGCAAAAGGGATGAAAGCTTTTGTTGACCCTGAGGATTTTGAGTTGTCTTTGAATCGATACTATGAACTCATGGGTTGGGACATGAATGGAATACCTTCGGAGGAAACAATAAAGAAACTAGGTTTGGATAAACTAGTCAAGTAGGTTTTTTCAATCGAAGACTCCAGGACGAAAATCTCTACGTAGGTAGATTTCTTTTCGTTCCTCTCGATAACCTGATTCTGTGTATAGGTCAAACAGATCAGCTCTTGTTATGTCAAACACAGCATCTAAAGCTCGAAGTCCTTTTTCTTCAGCAATCTCATTTGTTCTCTCAAGCATCTTCTTTCCGAGATCTGTGTTTTCCAGTTCGTCTTCAATTTCGAAATATCTAATGAAACCAACCTTTCCCAAAGATGGGTCTCTAGCTATGTCGAGTTTTAGGGCAGCAACCACCATCCCTCTTATGACTGCAATAACAAACATTGTTTCACTACTTGGTCCAACCGGTGTAGAACTAGAATGCTGTATCAATTGTTGGAAGTTCTTTCCTTCGCGTACATAGAACTCTTCGATTAAAGACCTATCATGCGCTGATGCCAATCTCACTTCGATATCCATGGAAATACAACCTCCGGTTTGAAATCTTATTTTCAATTCTAAATAGAAGTGTTTTGCTTAGGACCAATTTGATATGGGTTCGCACCACTATAAGTCACGGTGTAATGACTCATGAGTATTGACGAAGATACATCCTCAGACATTTTACTTCCTCTAATATTAGTGATTAGTCTGATACTCATCATCATAGCGTTGGCTATAATCTACCTTCCAAGGTTTGCGACTTAGAGTCTTTATTTCATCAATCGATATATTTCATCTATGTTCTTTGTGAACTCACTATCCGGATGTCTCAGAGTAACAACATACCTACTTCCTGCTTCAATTAATAGTGGTAATAATGGAATTATCGTTGCAACCGTAGTTTTGAATTTACGTTCAACTTCAGAAATAATCGCCTTATTCTCATAAATTCCTGGTTTCTTATTGATAATGATTCGAATGTCTGGGACTTGGAGCTTGCGTGCCACACTTAGAGTTGCAGCAGTTCCTAAGAGATCCTGTTCGTCAATCCTTGCTACAACAAAGAGGTAATCTGCAGTCGCCATTGACAGGAGAGTTTCTCTATCCAGTCCGGGATGCGTATCAATAATCAAGTAGTCCAAGTCTTTCTTCTTGATGACATCCGTAAAGCCTTTCTTCAGATCTCCTACTTCATAGCCTTCGCGGAGTATCCGTGTGATGTCTGTGGCTGTCATTGAACTAGGTATCAAGAACAGCTTCCCTTGCTTTATCTTCAATCGTTCAGTTAAGTCAAGACAGGTGTCTGTTATATCACACGAACCCCGAAGATAGTCATTTAACGTGTACTTCATTTTTTCTCTACCAAGACCAAATATTACGTGAATCCCGGGTGAAGCCATATCCGTATCCATGACCGCGACTCGTTTTCCATCCAGAGCTGCAGCA
Organism: Candidatus Thorarchaeota archaeon; assembly: GCA_048882305.1. GTDB lineage: Archaea > Asgardarchaeota > Thorarchaeia > Thorarchaeales > Thorarchaeaceae > SMTZ1-45. The sequence goes on along the minus strand of JBHLRT010000306.1, from coordinate 246 downwards.
GCTGCGAGATTCGCCGCAATATTTGATTTTCCAGTGCCACCACGAAAACTGTGTATCGAGATTATTTTACCTGACATGACTTAGTACACGTTCCTTCAACCATTTCACATGATTACCAAGAGCTCTGAGTACTTCCAGGATTCGTTGAGCTGGTATGTCAGACCTCTCAGAAATCTCTCTAATAGAGAGACTGCCATTACAATATTTCCAGATAGAGTCGACAATATCAAAATCCCTTTTCTTAAT
>JBHLRT010000305.1:0-3704 GCA_048882305.1 Candidatus Thorarchaeota archaeon | reverse complement strand
CCAAAACAGAGGAATCTAACTCTTTGAGTGTGACACATGGCATGTGCACTAAACGGGCCCCGTAGGACCCCAAAGCCATTGGCCAAGGCACACTCGTATCATCTGACCACACTCGGAAACGATTGTACTCGCGAGTAAGCATTGTCTTATAAGCATTACGCATTAATGTGCATCAATGTACAAAAAAGTACAATGGATAAAATTATCAATTCCGATACTGAGTCAACGTCTTTACCAAACCTTTTTTGAAGAAAATTGAAATGATTCAACCTGTTGGTGACCTAATTGAAAAGCTCTCAAGATTCGATGGAAGGAATCAACGTTTCAATACTCAAGAGTCTATTTGATTCCTCTCCGCAGGGTGTTATTGTCAGTCACGATGGTAAAATTATCTATGTAAACTCAGTACTTGCATCCATCGTTGGAGTCCAACCTGAGGAAACGGTTGGTCAGGATGTCACTCAGCTCGCGAGGGTTCTGGAACCAGAAACTCGAGAGGCAGCCATTGCAAGCTTTCTGAAGTTAAGCACTGGAAAAGCAGAGTCAAAGAAGAATCGTCATCGGTTCACTAATGATGCAGGAGAAACCTATGTTCTTGAAATGACTGCAAACACCATCGAAATTGAAGGTAAGAACTATGTAGTTGCTTACGGTGTTGATGTCACAGGAGATGATGCAGCAAAGGAAGCTCTTGCCACAGAAAGGAAGGCATATAGTGTGATCGCTGAAGCTGCACTTAGTACCGATCGCATTCCAGAATTATGCAATAGAATCCTCAAAGGACTTGTTGAAACACTCGGATTCAATCTTGGAACAATTAGGCTTTTTGATCAAAATACTGAGTCCTTGAATTTGATTGCATCAGTCGGGATTGAAAAAGGTGGTACACCTGATATCGTACAGCTTGACGATCCTGATTTTCTTGTTGCACGAACTGGGAGAACAATGGCACCTCTTTTTACAGAGGATATTGAGAAGTCTCCAGAGAGCAAAGATAGAATGGTACGCGCAAGAAAGCTGGGAATACATGCACTCATATTTTGGCCAATCATTGGATCTGAAGAGAATTTACTTGGCGTAATAAACATCGCAGCAAAAGAACCAAAGCCATTAGAACAAGAACAAAGAACAGTATTTGCTACGATAGCTGGAATGTTCTCAACCATACTTGAACGAAGGAGAACAGAAGAGGATCTAAAGGAATTCCAGGACAGATTCACTGCTTTTGCGGATAATATGCCTGGACCTGTATACATCAAGGATGCCAGCTCCAAAGTACTTTTTGTGAATAGATACATGAGAGAGCAAGCCCCTATATCATCTCAAGATGCCTGGGAAGGAAAAAGCAATGTAGAACTCTTTAGGGGAGAGAGAGCTGTTAGATTGGATGAAGAAGACCAGAGAGTTTTGAAAGAAGGACCCATATACAGAATCCAAAAAAGCGTCCAGGATGGGAATATCCGGACATTTCGGACACACAAATTTCCCATTATCAGAGAAGGAAGGTCGCCCCTCATTGGAGGATTCTCAATTGACATTAGTGATCAAGTAAAAGCTGAAAAACAGCGTGAGGAGGCGAGAGCTCGTGCAATCTGGATGTCAGACCTGATGGCTCACGATATCAATAATTTGCATCAGGGAATAATGTCGAGTCTTGAGTTGCTTTTATCGGATGATGCTTTTCCCGAACATCTTAAGGGAATCGCTGATAGTGCCTTGCTGCAGGTGAACAGAAGTGTTTCACTAATTAATAATGTTAAGAAATTCTCTATGGTGAATCAAGAGGAGTTTGTCCTAGAAAAGACAGATCCTGCAAATGCGCTGACCGCCGCAATCCAGACTGTTAAACAGTCATTTCCACATCGTCAAGTCAATATAACTTCTAATTTGGATTCTGGAAAATATTGTATAATGGCTAATGATTTCCTGCAGGATGTGTTCTACAATCTGCTTCACAATGCAGTTAAGTTTACAATTTCTAATGAAGTTCGAATTGACATTACAACAAACCTAGTTGATGAAGGCGAGTATCTTAGATTTGATTTTGAAGATTGGGGACAAGGAGTCGACGATAGGTTGAAAGAGAGCCTTCTTACAGGTATTGATGATAGAGTGCATAGAGTATCAGGTGTGGGGCTCACTTTAGTCAAACAAATAGTAAACACGTATTCTGGAAGTATTAGAGTAGAGAATCGTATAGAGGGCGACTACACAAAGGGAACAAGATTTGTTGTTAAACTACCAAATGGTTGTTAATTCGAATATCATTTTTCCCAGAATGGTTAAATCATTGGAATACATGAAAATCACGTGTAAAGGAAGGGTGTTTGGTGGAAGAAGACGGCCCCGATTATGTGCTGAAAATGGTTGCACTAGGAGACGGTGCCGTAGGTAAAACGAGTTGTATCATGAGATACACTCAGAATAGCTTTGGCGAATCATACAAAGCCACCATCGGAACAAGCATCGCTGTCAAGAATGTTGAAGTTAAAATAAAACCGGGCACAACCTCGAAAGCACAAGTAGTTCTTTGGGATCTTGCCGGGCAACCTACATACAAGGATCTCAGGTCACGATACATGGTAGGGGCGTCTATAGCATTTCTTGTCTATGATGTAACAAGACCGCCTACATTTCTTAATGTCGCATCATGGTATGATAATTTTGTTGCTGTATCTCCAGAAGCTGTTGTGATATTAGTTGCAAACAAGGTTGACAAAGCCGATCGATTAGTTCCTCGAGAAGCCGGAGAGATGGTAAGTCGATGGCGAAACATCGAGTATATTGAAACATCAGCAAAAACTGGGAAGAATGTAGAAGAGATGTTCACAAAGAGTGTTGAAGCAGCCATTCTAAAAGAAGAAGCGAGACTTGGCGGAAGAACCTAACCAAGTCTACATTTACTGAGATTATGGGACGGATGGCACTGCTGCAAATGCGTAATCTAGAATGACACTTGGAAATAGGAACAATACAAGCACTGCAATGACACATAACGCAACAGCAACAAATGGAATTGTTGGCAACTTGATTTTTGATTCATCAACTGCATCCATCATGAATGAGTATCTCAATACTCGCAAGTAGTAACCTAATGAGAAGACAGAGTTCAGGAGTCCTATCAAAGCAAGCCACCACATTCCTGCAACCACAGCACTCTGGAAGAGTACAAGTTTGGACCAGAATCCTACAGTTAGAGGCATCCCTGCAAGAGATAGCATGAGGACTGCGAACATTCCAGCAGCTACGGGAGCTCTTTTACTCAATCCTGCGAGATCATCATATGTAATTCTCTTTGCTAGTCTTATCGAAAGAGCCCAGACTAGAATGAAGGCTGCGGTTTTCATCAATGCATGAGTAAATGCATGAAACAATGCTGCGCCAACACCCAGATTGTAGGCTACTGCATACGATGGATCAGCAGCTGCAATACCTATGAAGAGATAGCCCATCATGGCAATTGAGGAATATGCAAGCATTCTCATGATATCCCGTTGAGCAAGCGCGAGGACATTCCCAATTATCATGGTCAAGATAGAAACGCCTACGATGAGGAAAGTCCATTGAGTCTGAGCAACAGCAAACCCAACAACGAGAATTCGCATTAATGCTCCGACACCGGTCTTCTTAGATCCACCAGCAAGATAAGCTGTAACACTCCCATCCGCACTTGCATAAGCATCCGGTACCCATTGCCACCCAGG
>JBHLRT010000304.1:0-3721 GCA_048882305.1 Candidatus Thorarchaeota archaeon | reverse complement strand
CACCATTGTTGGACACAACAAGAACAACCACATATTCTCCAGCTCCTTCTCCCTTATTGATTGCCTTCTTTGTGGAAATTGCACGTTTCTTGTAGATTACTCCAAGCTTATGCCCATCTTCAGGACTTTTTGAAACAGCTGGTATTCCTGCGGGTTCTGTGTTTGATGTGCAAGTAACAGGTGATGGATATTCTTTCTCTGGCCGGTTACGCCAAGCCATTACTGCATAGTTGATTTTCAGACTTTCACCTGGTTCAATCTCTCCCACTGTGTCTTTCAGACCTTCAACCCTGAAGGTCAGTTTGTGAGCCTTTTCAGGATCTTGGTCCTCTGGATCAATAATGAACTCATATGGACCGGAATATACTTCATCTCCTATCCACACAGTAATGTGTTCATTAGTAGGAGGCATAATATCATCCGGAAGATTGTCCTCAATAGTGAATTCATTCAGCTTTGCCGAACCAGTGTTTTTCACCTCGATTGTGACCTCTACTGGTGTTTTGTCAAAACTACTAACAGAAGGTGGGTCAAACTCCTTGGTGTAGTCTATTTTATACACCGGAATCTCTTGAGCCAATTTTTCAATTGAACCGACCACACGCTTTGTAATTTCTCTGGCAGGCGTATAGACGAGGTCTTGCGTGCACTTTGGTGTTGATTTACTTTCCACCTCAAATGATGAAGTCCACTCCTGGTTAGGCTCAAGATCAACTTCTGGAGTTTCCTCTAACATCTTTTGTTTCTCACCACCGTCCTCCGGCGTGAGAAAGACCTCTGCTTTATCAAGTCTAACAATCAGGTCGCTTTCATTGGAGCATTCAAGAGTACATGTCCAGGTATTGGGTTCAGTTTCAGCAGTTTCAATTCCCGTTAAGAACTCGGTGAGTGCACTTATATCTGGCTCTAAAGATGACCTCTGTTGTCCCTCACCTCGATAGGTAATCACAACATCCCCAGCTTTCTTTCTCTCTGTATCTTCGACATTTCCAGTGGCTTTGATAATTAAGGATGAGGACTCGTGGGGATAGATTATGAAATCCTTCCAAACCAATTGTTTTGTTCCCTCATCATACTCAGCTACCCCGGACTTTGTAGATACAACTTCAATATTTGACAGTTCTCCGGGTATCGTCTTGTTTAGAATGACATTGTCTATTTCCCCATCTGTTTCGTTGGTTACTGTGAGTGTAATTTTAACGGGGTTTTCTTCTCCAAAGGCATAGGCCCAATGAGGTTCTTCTGTTTCAATGGTTCCACATGTGTCGAAAACTTCTCTGAATGTCAATATTGGTGATCCAACAGCGATTCCATAGTTTGATTCCCACTTTCCACCAGCATCTATTTCACCTGCAGCCAGCGACTCCTCATCAATATCTGTTGAATCTCTAGTATTTCCAAGAAGGACTCTTACATTCCATATGCGGCTTCGTTCAGATACGTTATTGACGCTCAGAGTACCCGACCCATCTATACTAATTAGCTCAGATAATTCTCCGAGTTCTACTTTCTCCGATTCTTCGAGGTCAATGACAACCTTCTTTCTTTCACCCATTTAGTGCACACCCGTTAACCTTCTTCTAGCTCGAGTACCAAATCCACATGAGAATATCAGTTTAGCTCGTATCTGAATTCGTTTCCTGCCGCCCAAGAGATTTCAAGGACCTGATTTGGTGCCATTACCAACGGAACTGTCCCTTGACCAAACTGGTCAATGTATTTTGAGAATTTCATTGGGTCATCCATTGATGACCATCTCATTGGAATTCCGATTCTTGGTTTTGCATCGATACACAGACTGACCGCGTCTTTCACAGGAAATACACCATCTCCTCCGACGGGAACAATAAGGACATCCATATCGAATTGCTCGAATGGGCCTCTAATTACAGAGTCCCCAAGATAACCCAATTTCATACCACCCATCTCTATGTATAATCCAAGATTTTCTATTCGTCCACCTTCAGACTCATCAATCTTAGAGAGAGAATACGGTGTTATCTTCAAGTCTGGAATCTCATATGGGACTTCAGGTGTAAGGACATGAAGTAACCATGGTTTGACTCCTTTCTCCGAAGCTTTGTCAGCTGTACTTTGATTTCCAAGAAACCAAGCCTTTGAATTGACTGCAATCTCTGCCGCGTTACCTACTGCATCGTCTGATTTATTCGTCGCGACAATGATTCTCGCGCTGTAGTCATTTGGAACAACTTCCTTCCCGTCCCAGATTCCCGGATTTAGGAGAACAATTGTTTCATTGTGCTCGAGTGCGAATGAAGTTTTTCCAAAGTATACTATTTTGAGCAACGAATCACATCCCGTCACTGCGAACTGGTACGGTCTACCAGAATGACTGCTGCACTACTATCGTCGTGATGGTTATTAATAAGGTAATTTCGAATCTATGCGTCTAAGCCCATTCAGAACGTGTCTAAGCGCCGATTGTTAATCCTCATATCAACCGAGTGCTACCCTTATATGATTCTAACAAGACAGAGTTTCAGAGGTCCTCAAGTCCTGCGGATTTGTAATGTGCGAGTTGGATTCTATGCTAGACAAGATTCTCACTGAGAAATTCAGAAGAACATTGAAAATGGTCTTCACAGATATCACCAATCAGCAGGACCGACGTGATGAACAAGAATTTGCCAAGGATGAAACACGAATCAAAGAACGCCTTCTTGATACTTTTAGTCCTTACAGCCCTGACATCATATTGGAGAATGATTTTCGAATTGCTGCTATTGACGGATCTGGTACTGACAGTCTCATGACGCTTGATGATGTCCGAATTCACTTACTCAGTACGTCCTCGATTGTTGTGAACACCAATACGCAATCAGACAATCTGTTCGCACCTATTGAGAGTGAGTTGATTGAACGCGAACTTGGCGAGCAGCCCAACATTGACATCCATTGGCACTCAGGAGTACGTGGTGACGCTCGTACTAAGCTTGCAGAAACCCTTGCTCACATCTATCCATTAAAAGACATGGCAAGTCTAACACTTCCTTTTTTCAAAGATTACACTCAGGGAAGAATATCCTCATTCTCTGATTTTGTGGAAACCGAGTATGAGAAAGACCTTCCACGATTACGAGAGATTGAATCCTTAATTTCCCGTGAGCAACTATTGACGAATCCTACAGTTCATGAGGAAATCAGGAAGGTAAGTGAATATGCGGCTGCCCGTAGAATACTGATGAGTGATATCCAACCAAAATACCTGCTCTTGGATGGGGCATTATCCGTTTTCATGCACTTTGTTCGACATTATCCTTCTATGCCAAGTGGATTTATGCTAAGGGATGTATGTACTCTGGCCCGTCAAAAGAATGTCATTGTGTGTGCTGTAAGTAAGAATCATACTATCCCATTTGCTCACCGAATTGCAGGAATGGCTCGAGATGTGTTTGGGGAGAATGCTAAGTGGTTTTGTCATCTACCAAGTAAGGATGATCCAGAAGGGGGTCTTCATATCTACGAAGATCGGACTTACATACCTCCCATGTTAGCAGTTCCGTATCTTTTCAGTTTTTCACGAGACAATCGACCATCAAGAATAGATTTTGACCGAATTTGGTGGCTTGAGAATATATTTGTCCCTGGTAATCCTGGAGCTACTCGCGCAAATGAGAAGGCACTCTTTGCAGAATTGGAATTCATGTCTCGCGACGCTCGATGGTATGGATATCCAGTGCCTCTTGCACTTGCGCATGAA
>JBHLRT010000303.1:0-3729 GCA_048882305.1 Candidatus Thorarchaeota archaeon | reverse complement strand
GAGCGATGAATAATCCACCGTCTTTTAGTGAATCACAAACAGATGAGAGAACTTTTCCAACTGTTTCAAAATCATCAAGAAGCGCCAACGAGTTTCCTAAGCAGATTATCATGTCATACTGGTCATCAGTGATTGACTGGAACTTTGTCATCTCACCAAGAATGAACTTTGGTGAAACCTTCTGTGTCCTCGCATTCTCTTTGGCTCTAGAAATCATGGTTTCACTATTGTCTATTCCCACAACCTCTGCTCCTTCAAGGGATAGAGCAATAGAATGTCTTCCAGTCCCACATGCCAGATCCAAGATACGCTTTCCATCAGGACTACCTAATCGTGAAAGTAGGAATGGTATCTCTCTAGCAAGTCTGGCTTTCCAGTCTATTGCGTCATCATAAGCTAATGCAACAGCATTAAACGAACTCATTTCAAACTTCGATTCTTAGTATTCAATAAACTTCAATCTTGCGAAGTGGGTCTATGCACGAAGGAATTTATGTGTTCAAGTTATACTTCATACAAGGCGTAACAAAATGTTGTGGTTAGTCGTACTCGTAATTTGTGTGGTGATTCCGTTGATATTGATTGCCACGAATAAAGGTAGGGACAGTCAAGGACCCAGTACCTCAGAAAAACGAACCATGCTATATGCTCCGGGTTCTGAGGATGTTGCTGGAGAAGCATATTTTCCTGGGCGAAAGGATGGCGCTATGCCCTTTCCAGTAGGTAAGAGACAAGAACGGAAAAAAACCGAAACCTTCCGGAAATCTGCTGAGGATAAACCTCGGGACTAATCAATCTCCTCTTGTGTATAGAGGACTCTTCCCTCCATACCCCCTGCTACAGTGACTGTTTGTCCACTCACATGACCTGCAAGTTTTTCAGATGAGAGATAGAGAATTACTCCAGCTATATCCTGTGGAACTGCAGTTTTTCGCATTGGAATGGTTTGCAGAATTCGCTTTATCATATCCTTATCAGTCAACGCCTCTTCAGCCATAGGTGTCATTGTCCATCCAGGATTGACGAGATTTACTCGCCCCTTTGGTGCTAGATGCACTATCTCATTTTTTAGACTCATCATCATTCCATGCATTCCGGACTTTGAAGTTGAGTAATCGACATACCATGCTTCCCCAAAGAATCCTGCCGTCGAGCCTACAAGAACGAGCGCTGCTGAATCACCGGAGAACTTCTTTAGGTTTACAAAGAAGTACTTTGAACAGAGAAATGTGCCTGTCAAGTTCACTTTCAATGTTCGTTCCCATTGTTCAAGTGACATATCTTCGATTGCCTTTCCCTCATGGTTTGCTATCCCCGCATTTGCTACAAGCACATCTACACGGCCAAAAGATCGATTTGCTTTTTCGAACAGTTCTCTTACATCCTCCTCGGATGTCTGATCAACCTTTACTCCAAGAAAATTATCCGACCACTCGTTCTTTAGCTCTTCAAATGGTTCTGGAAACCGATTGAAAGTTCCAGTCACGGAAGCCCCCTCTGCAAGGAACATACGTGTGGTTTCGAGTCCTATTCCCCCTGATGCTCCAGTTACTACAACATGTTTTCCAGCTAGTCCTAAATCCACGGGTTTTCCTCCTTTTAATAATATAATATTTCATGAGATTAAACGGTTGGATCGGTTTTCCATAAGATTCGATGATATCTTTCAATTAGAACCTCAGGCCAACTTCCTACAGACCGAAGAAGAAGATCCGCAGTCAGCCCAACATCATCATCAATTTTTAGTTCTTTCAATTTTGGACAGTGAAACAATGGTGAAAGATCAACTCGTTTTAGGCGGTTGTCCAATAACGAAACCTCCTCAAGATTCGGGCAACAGCTGAGAGGTTCCAGATCTACATTTTGGAGTCTATTATGTCCAAGTCTAACTGCTTTCAAGTTCTTACCTGATTTCTCTAATGGGGAAAGGTCAATCTCTGCTATGCTGTTATTTCGGAGGCAGAGAGTTTCAATTTTTTCACACCAGATGAGTGGTAACAAGTCCACCTCTGCAATATTACGTAGGTCCAAGTTTATCCCTGTTTCATCAGATTTGAATCGGGCCGTCTTTTCCAGACCGTTTGTGGTCACGTATCTGATGAATATCTCGGACACCACTTTTACTTACAATCCCTCAATTTGTGTTGAATTTTGTAAGAACAGATTTCCCTAAAAAATGATGTTTCTTGCAGAACATCGAATCGGATTCCTAAAATACGAGTATCATCTCAGTTTTCTCCGATACAATTTGGAGTTCTGGTTAAATGACTCATCCATCAACCTTTTCCATAGTGGCGCGTGATCCTATTAATGGTGATTTGGGAGTAATTGTCCAGTCCAAGTTCCCTGCAGTTGGTTCTGTCGTTCCGTGGGCAAAGGCAAACATAGGAGCCATTGCTACCCAAGCATGGGCAAATGTTGGATATGGCCCAAATGGACTGAAATTGCTTCAGGATGGATGCACTGCCTCTGAAACACTAGACCTCCTCCTCACTGCAGATGAAGGCAGAGAACATCGTCAGATTGGGATTGTTGATTCAAAGGGACAAGCAACAGCCCACACAGGTACCGAGTGCATGGAGTGGGCTGGACAGATTGTAGGTGATGGTTTCACCTGTCAAGGCAACATTCTGGCTGGCGAAGATGTTGTTATTGATATGGCTGATGCATTCGAGAACACTGAAGGTGATTTGATAGACAAGTTATTCGCCGGACTCATTGCGGGACAAGCTGCTGGTGGGGACCGTAGAGGGATGCAATCTGCGGCAATTCTCGTAGTACGTGATGGCGGAGGATATGAAGGCGGAAACGACAGATATGTTGATGTTAGAGTCGATGAACATCCTAACCCAATAGATGAGCTTGTTAGAATATTCAATATCTATGATATGACTCTCCTTAGTCGCGAAGATCCTAGAACCTTAATTCAGATTGAAGGAGATTTACTTGCCATAATCCAAGATGCATTGGTAACTCTGGGACTTCTTCAACAGGACCACTCACATGATTTTGACGAAATGACGCAATCTGCACTGACCGAGTGGATAAACACGAATAATTTCGAAAACAAGGCTCGTGATGACGGGACCATATGGCCTAGTGTAGTAGAGTTCCTGCTTGAAGATGCAGATCTCATGGCTGAGTGGCTTGAACTGAAACGTGACTCGTGAAGTTAGGTTTCATCAGAAGATTCATTCATTTTTGCTAAATTCTTTTTCCATGCTCGTTCAATGCGTTTTTCCCTGTTGTAATGTCCCATCTCTCCGCGTGTTGCTGATGGATTACCACTAAGTACCGCACTGCCTTCAAACAGTATGAGGAATATTGCTGGAATTAAAGCCGTAAAATCCAAAGATAACAACATTCCAAGAATCCACAGCCAAAACGATGTGATGAACGTCCAGAAACCTGCGAAGAAGAAGAACCACTTTCGTTTCCAAGCAGGAGCTTTCATGAAGGTCACATAATCTATTTTTACAGTAGGTTCGTAATATTGGTCTCTACACATACCAAGCAATTTGATTCCTGCCCATTTTCCTGCGATGACTCGACCTAATGGATAGAAGAACGCAATTACACCAAAAACGAAAAGGAAACGTAAGATAAAGGTCAACCAATTTGATAAATTCCAACTGAGAATTCCACTCCATAATAATGGAGTTTCCAGTGCCCATATGTATCCCCAAAGTAATAGTAGTCCAATGAGGGTCAATAACGATAGACCTGCTG
>JBHLRT010000302.1:668-3732 GCA_048882305.1 Candidatus Thorarchaeota archaeon | reverse complement strand
CGAGGACGCGCTTTCGGCTGGCCGGCTGAAGGTGTGGCCCTACATGCTCGACAAGGTCGGCGACTCTCCTCTCATTGGCTTCGGAAGGCTGGGCTACCAGCGATCGGGCATCTACGCGTACATCACCGAGGAGGTAGACCCCACGTTTCCGCATCCGCACTGTGCCTACATCGAGTGGCTTCTCGACAATGGCTGGCTTGGGATGGCCGTTATGATGGTTCTCTATGGGCTTGATAAGATGCCCACTCAGAAAGAGGTTGACAAAATAGCAGAAACCTGGCATCCCTTAGAAACAGTTGGGTCATTTCTTGCTTGGCGCGCTCATGACGAGTGACTCTATGAATCTAGACTGTCTTTGATTACATTGTACTTTTTCGAGAACATTTCTCTCATGTCCTTCTTGACCGATTCATCAGTGAATGCTGAAGTTATTCCGTTCAGTGAAAGTTGAAACAACTCAGAAAGAGTAAATCCAAGATGCTTGTGTATTTGGATGAACTCATTGTTCAAATCAGTGTGGAATAGCGATGGGTCGTCGGAATTTACTGTAACTAAGAGACCTTTGTCATAAAATTCTCTTACTGGGTGTTCTCGTATTGATTTAACAACGCCAGTTCTAAGATTGCTAACAGGATTCATTTCAATCCCAATCCGTCTTTCATTGAGATAATCGATTAACTTAGAATCTTCACGAGCCGAAACTCCATGCCCGATGCGTTCTACGTCAAGGAATTCAAGTGCGTCCCAAATTGACTGAGGACCCGCAGCTTCCCCTGCGTGTGCCACCAAATGTAGTCCCATCTCTCGTGCTCTTCTGTACACTTCCGCAAAAGGTTTTGGCGGAAATAATGGCTCATTACCTCCAATATCAATCGATACGATATTATGAGGATTTTTCTCAACCATGTCCAAGATTTCCATTGCTTCATCCTGAGTAGAACTTCGAACTAGGTCAATACGAATGTTCGCCTCGATTCCAAATGATGAATGAGCTCTGTCTATTCCAAGATTGATTGCTTTGACCATTTTTGAAAAATCAAGATTGTGTTGGAGATGATCGCGTGGTGAGAAGCTCGCCTCAACATAATGTGTATTGCATTCTGCACACTTCTCAAGCATATCGTATGTGATGAGCTCGAAATGTTTCTCTTTAGTTATGTATCCAATAATCTCCATGTAAACCTCAATGAAGTTAGTAAAATCTGTGTACTCAAATCTTCGAACGATATCTTCTACTGTTTCATATGGGGCGTCTAAACCATCTTCTCCAATGATTGAGAGTAATCTTGATGGTTGCAGCGAACCCAATGTGTGAACATGTAGCTCGATTTTTGGAAGTGCTTTAATGGCTTCTATAACATTCATTAAAATGTCGAGGTCATCTATCAGTTAAGTAAGTACCTGATTTTTTAACATGCAAACATTAAATGCCTTCAAGACCACCGTTGTAACTTGGTGGTATAATGTCGGAGATACCAACACCAGACGGTTTCGGGGGAGATTTTCATAGCCCCAAAAGTGAAGGTCTTTATCGCTCGAGGGATGATCGAATAATAATGGGTGTGTGCGGCGGAATCGCCAAACACTACCATATGGATCCAACATTAGTTCGAGTTCTAATGTTTCTTGTTACACTGACTGTCATTGGAATCTTAGGATACATAGTCATGGGATTGGTGATTCCGGAGGAACCGTATCCAACCTACTAACCTTTGCCAGTTTGGTCTCATCTATAAAGCTCAACATTGTCAATTTTCAAGCAGTCCAATTGATTCCACTGGAGTGTTAGAAATGGATACCAAAAAGAGACGGCCTTCCACACTCTGTGTTCAGGGTGAATACACACAGACATCAGGACCTGCAGTCGTCCCAATTGTCCAGACTTCAACTTTTGTTTTCGAGAATCAACAGCAGATGCTCGACTCTGTACAGGGTAAGACTGGAAAAGATGTCTATACTCGATGGAGTAATCCGACAACAAAGAATGTCGAAGAAAAGATGAATGCATTAGAATCTACTGAGGACACACACATTGTAGCTTCAGGCATGGCTGCCATTGCATCTGCAATCATGGGTTTGGTTAGACGGGGCGAACGAATCCTCTCTAGTGATTCAATCTACGGTGGTACAGTCAATCTCTTCAATAAGATACTCATTCCCAATGGATTTGATATTGATTATGTTGATACAGATGAGTTAGCTGATCACCTCTCTGATTCCGGTTCCAAGTACAAATTGGTATTCTTTGAAACTCCAACAAATCCAACACTGAAAGTCGTCGACATCAATAAGGTGGTTGATGCTGCACAAGCAACAGATACAATTAGCATGGTAGATAGCACCTTTGGATCACCAATTAATCAGAGACCTTACGCTCTTGGTGTTAACCTTGTGATGCATAGTGCAACCAAATATCTTGGTGGTCACAGTGACATAATAGCCGGTACAGTTTCTGGTTCTAAAGAACTCATGGCTGAAGTCCGGAGTGCTGCCAAGCTTCTTGGAGGAACAATGGATCCGTTTGCATCCTTTCTCTTGGACCGTGGAATCAAAACACTCGAGGTTCGTGTTCAAAGACACAACGCAAATGCAAGTTTCTTGGCTGAGAAGCTATCTCAGGACTCACGGATTAAGAAGATTCACTATCCTGGTCTTCCAAGTCATCCTCAGCATAATATTGCGAAAAGACAGATGGATGGGTTTGGTGGGATGATGTCCATCGATATTGATTCCAACTTAGAAGGGACTAGCAAGTTTGTTGACTCGCTCAAGATATTCTTGAACGCAGTTTCCCTTGGCGGAGTTGAGAGTCTGGCTAGTATTCCTGCATTGACTACTCACTATGGACTTGAAGAGCGTGCGCTCAATGAAATGGGAATCTCAACCTCAACAGTTAGGCTGTCTGTCGGAATCGAAGACTGCAATGATCTTCTCGAAGATCTGATGACTGGTCTTGATGTAATAGGCTGATAATATCCCGGCTATATGGCCATTTGTTAAGGTGTAGAATTCACCTGATAACTATCCAAAACAAGAAGTCGCTATGGTCAATCGATTTTGCATG
>JBHLRT010000302.1:0-658 GCA_048882305.1 Candidatus Thorarchaeota archaeon | reverse complement strand
CCTTTACTATCATATAACCCTAGATGCGTTCTAGACGCCGTCTGAGTTCATTCTAGAACTGGTGAAATGTTTCAGACTGGTTATATTCAAAATTTGATATGTTTCTCCTGATTGGGAATGACAGTAAATCAAGAATCAGCATATGTTTCCTTCAAATCCGAGCGGACAGAATGCGGTAGATGTGCCTGCATCATTCTGTATACCAGCGAACAATGTGTTCTTTGCAGTGCCGCCTTGGAGATCATGTATAGCGTCATTTCTGACTTTGGTCTATCTCCTTCTGCTATTCGTGAAGTAGATATAGCAAATGGGGATGATGATGGTTGTGGAATGCCTGCTCCTGTTGGTCTACCTGCAATGAGAATCTGTGGGGAATTCATCAGCGGACTTCCAGATATGGATGAAGCCAGAGGCGCAATCATGCACGCAGTCCTGAAAGGTTGCTTCTCAGACAACAGTTAATCTTGAAAATTAAGAAAAGAAGATGTCTTGGCTGCTGGTTCGCAGCAGCCAAACTGCAGTGAACTATCTGAGCTGCATCCGTACCATTATCTGCATGATCTCTGCATTGTGACGGAGTTCTCTGACTTTCTCTGCATTTACATGATAAAGGGGTTTCCTCATATCCAAGAGGTTTGGTGTTCTCTTACAGAACTTC
>JBHLRT010000301.1:0-3754 GCA_048882305.1 Candidatus Thorarchaeota archaeon | reverse complement strand
CGAGAGATTCAACTTGAAGCAGATGAGCAAGAAGCAGTCAAACAACTCAATCAAATTCGACAAGAAGTAATGGACAAGTTTGGTGTGGTAGATGTTTCGATTGTTCATAGAATTGGTACTCTTGCTGTTGGAGAGAATATTGTGATTATTGCTGTAGGTGCAGGGCATCGTCCTGAAGCATTCGATGGGTGTCGTTACGCAATTGAACGACTGAAAGAATTCGTTCATATTTGGAAAAAAGAACTCACAGAAGTGGATGAATACTGGGTTGGTGAGCAGCATGGCTGAGAGAGAGAATCCTGTTAGAATGGTAGATGTATCTGAAAAAGAATCAATCAATCGTTTTGCTGAAGCTTCAGGTGACATTATTCTCAATGCTGAAACCTTAAAGAGAATTCGGGATGGAACTATCAAAAAAGGGAATGTTCTCGCTGTTTCGGAAACAGCTGGAATTCTCGCTGCGAAGCGAACATCTGAGATACTTCCTCTTTGTCATCAGATTCCACTCACTTCAGTAGAAGTACTGTTTGATATTGAAGAAAACAAACTTAATGCCACTTGTCGAGTCTCAGCAAATTACAAGACAGGTGTGGAGATGGAAGCACTAGTTGGAGTAACCACTGCTCTTCTGTCGATATGGGATATGGTGAAATATCTAGAAAAAGACCTGCAGGGGCAATATCCCACTACCAGACTGCAAAACATCAGAGTTGTCGAAAAAAGGAAGAATGAATGAATGACTGATGAGCATCGACGCGATCAGAAAGTATCTGCAGGATGTGCAGTGCTTATCGTGAGCGATAGCAGAACGAAGAAAACTGACAAGTCCGGAAAGATTGCAATCGAGCTCCTTGAAAAAGAGGGACATGTTATCAAAGCGTATGACATAGTGAAGAATGAGAGAAACGCAATTGAGTCAGCTATGTCGGCTTATGTCTCAAATCCGGAGATTAGGTTGATACTAACGAGTGGAGGAACGGGTGTTGGAAACCGAGATATGACTGTTAGTACGGTGGCTCCTATGTTCGATCAATTACTGCCAGGATTTGGAGAACACTTCAGAAAGTTGAGCTATGATGAGATTGGAGTGGCTGGAATCTTCAGTCGTTCAACCGCTGGACTAATCGAGAATAATGTAGTGTTTTGCCTTCCTGGGTCAAAGAACGCTGTAATCACAGCGTTGACTGAGGTTATTTTACCCGGGATTGGTCACTTGTTTTGGGAGATAGACCGATGAAAGAGATGGAGCCATTTAGTCTACTGGTATCTCACGAAGAAGCAGAAGCAATAATCCTATCCAACACCAAAATGATTGACCGGACAGAGTCTTTGAATGTCGATGATGCTGTTGGTCGTGTACTAGCTGAGGATATTCTGGCCGATCAATCAGTACCACCCTTTGATCGATCAGCCATGGACGGATATGCGGTAATAGCGGAAGACACCTTTGGTGCTGATGAACGAGAAATCCTGCTAGAAGTCGATGGCGTTATTCACGCAGGAGAAGTTTCAGACATCAAAGTCACACGAGGGCACTGTATTCAGATTGCCACAGGTTCACCAAAACCAGATGGTGCTAATGCTGTCGTAATGGTGGAATTCACAGAGAAAAGAGAGAATATGGTTCTGGTCACAAAGCCAGTATATCCTGGAGCCAATATCTCCAAATTAGGTGAGGATATCAAGAAAGGAGATGTTGTCCTCAAAAAGGGAACATTCCTTACACCCGCAAAGATTGGTACACTATCAGCTTTGGGTAGAACAATGGCAGAAGTCTATGAAAAGCCTAGAGTGAGTATTATCCCAACAGGAACTGAGATAGTTCAACCGGGACAACCGCATAATCCAGGCCAAATATATGATGTGAACTCATTCACGCTAGAAGCAATACTCACAAAGAATGGCGCAATTGTCCAACGTTTTCCAGTTATTACAGATGATCCTCAGTTATTGCGAGATGGTATTGAGAAAGCACTAGAATCCGATGCAGTAGTTCTCTCAGGAGGGAGCTCTGTTGGTGAGAGAGATTTACTTGCTGGAATTCTTGAAGATATGGGTAAGATCCTATTCCACGGAGTGCAAATAAAACCAGGAAAACCAACCCTGTTCGGACTCATTAACGATAAACCACTATTTGGAATGCCAGGGTTTCCAACCTCTTGCCTAAGTAATGCTCACATCTTTCTAGTTCCCGCATTAAGAAAGATGGCTAGACTTCCAAGCGGAACAGAGCGGATTGTCCGCGCAAGAATGGGGAAACGAATTGTATCTTCATCAGGTCGTAAGCAATTTTTGACAGTTCGATTAGAGAATGGTATCGCACATCCTGTTTTCAAGCATTCCGGAGCAATCACAAGCATGGCTCAAGCTGATGGCTACATCATGTTACCCGTAAATTTGGATGTGATCGAAGAAGGCCAAGAAATAGATGTCATCATTCTGGACTAGCTGAATTGTTCCTTAATACGGTTGACGAGATTCTTACTCTCAGGTGAGTCAGTCAAGAATTCTATCTCACCAATTGAAGAGATTCCTATCCCAAGTTCAACAGCACGTGCAATCTGTTCTTGTTTAAAAATTACCCCCTTGGAAACCTCTGGCGTTGTTCCAAGCATTCGTAATAACGCGACACCAACAGCGTCTATTGCTATCTTATCTGTCCCTGCAACAAACACATTCGCTTCTTTGAGTGTCCCTTCCATAGGTCCTCCATCAACAAATGCTAACACTCCATCCATAATGATGATGTCCCACTTGTAAGCAGAATTGATCTCAGCAATCATCTTCCTCTGGTGTGGTGAGCTGTGCAACTCACTCATGTACTTGTAGCCTACTCTTGGAACTAAAGCTGTTGCATTCTTCATTGAAAGTGTGAAGTGACCTCCGTACATATGAGTTTTCAAACAGCAGGTTTCGATGACACACTCTGCTTCATCACAGACCTTGGCAAAGAGGAATCCATCTTTCCAGTGATTGCCCTCTGGATTCTTCATGACCCATTCGTCGCGTGAAACAGTTTCAAGATTCACAATGTCGAAACCAAATTCATCTGCCAGTTCATAGAGGCCCTTCTGCCTGAAGGCTTCCTCAGTATTGGCTGGACCGCATCTCTCTGCAACTGTGATTGACTTTGCACCCATCTCCTGCATCTTGACTAGAATCTGTCTGAGGGTGTCCATATGCGTTGATGCGGGCGGGCTGTCTGCTGTGTTGAAGTTTGGCTTGAGAACAACCTTCTTGTTTTTTACTGGATTGATTCCGAGGAGCTCGAATGACTTGTTCACTCCATATACCCGGTCATTCGTTGAAATCACTGCTACCTTGGTCATAGTGTTTCACCTGTTTTGGAGAATATGCGACTATGTTTGCAATGGTATATGATGGTTTTGCAATAATCATCTATCAGTTTGTTCATCAAGCTTCAAGGTCATTTTGTTGAGTTTATGATGCATCCGATATTTTCTTTTCTCACAGATTTCAGCTAGCTCAGGAATGTTAGTGAAAGTGGTGCGTACATAGTCAAACTCAGGAAGACTGTATTTCTTTAATCCCATCACAAAGTCATCAAAACAATCAGCACTTGTCATCTCAAAAGGAAAGCACCCCGGAAACTTGGGGCTGAATCTAGCGAATCCTTCAATATGCCCATCACTATTCTTCAGAACGACCACATGGACATCACTATCAGATAGAAACCTTCTGATTTGTTCTGGTGGAGTTGAAGGAAAGGTATCTACAACCGATTCGATCTCAC
>JBHLRT010000300.1:0-3759 GCA_048882305.1 Candidatus Thorarchaeota archaeon | reverse complement strand
TCTTTCCAGGCAAACTATTTCCATACCCCCTAAAATCAATTGCAAGAGAAGAAATTCCTTCCTTCTGAAGACATTCTATGTATTCCTTTTCTTTCTGAAGATGTGTCATGCCCAACGCGGTCTTCTTGGCAATCCACTCTTTACCATCCAATGTGTACCACTTCCAGAATACTAGTGCACTAATTGCAAAACATATTGCAGAGAATAATGCATATCCTATCATAATGCCATAAATTGCAGAACTCGATTGCACAACCTGCGTATTGTCAAATCCAAAACCACTAATAATAAGCAGAAAAATAGCATTAGCAATAGAGATTGCAGGTTTTGTGAGCAAGGCATTCATACCTGCATATGTTGTTTCTCTTCTTCTGCCTGTCAGCATCTCATCATAATCCATGACATCAGCTAAAATGGGGGACCAAATCAGAGTAACTGGAGCCAGACTAATTCCAACTACAATCAGACTAAGGATTACTAGAATCAGAATACCATTGGATAAAAATAGGAATGCAAGTCCTGCACTGGTCATCAAAAGTCCTATAACATAGATTTGCTTCAGTCCACGTTTCCGAACCATCCTATCAGCAATAAAACTGAACATCAACATAAGGATAAAAATAACAAATAGTGGTAAAGAAGCTTCGAGACCTTGTAGTCTTAATACATACTGCACGAAGTATATCATTGAACCAATAACAATCGTGAAACCCATCTCATGAGGGAAATTCATCGCTTCAAATGCGAGAAACTCTCTGTTCTTGAGTGTCTGGATCATTGATTCAAGAAAGCCCAAGGTTTCTTCTTTTCTTGCATATTCGTTTTCTGTCAAAGCATAACTTGCAATGAAGATGATTACTCCTGCAAGGATGGCCACAATGACCATGGCAGGTTTGAAGAGAGGATTAAGCACAGTTGTTGATTCATCTGTGAGTAAGACTAGGGGAAGCACCATTCCAATCAGTCCACCCAATGAGCCAATGATAACATTGTACAAACTGAGGTTTGATCGTGCTTCATGAGTTATGCACATCTCAGCAGGTAAGGCTGTTATTACTAGTCCTACCATAGTAAACATTGTATCAAAGAGGAAGAGAACGAGTAATAGATTCCAAAACAAAGCAATTTGCGTGCTTCCTAAAAATGGGAACCAACAGATTATGAATGTAAGAGTGTAAAATGGTGCGCCAAAACGCAGGACAGGTATACGTCTTCCAATATCTGTGCTGATCCTTTCTTGTAGTATACCAAATAGGGGGTCGTTTATTGCATTCCAGAAAGCAAACAAAAGCCAAGCAAGAGAAATCCATTCTTCACTTAAGCCCAACTTCACATTGTAATAGAATGTAATAGCTGAACTGAGAGCTATCACTTGAAGAAGGTTTATGGATCCTTGGGATAGACCGAAGGCAAGTTTAGACCGGAAGGGTAGGCGTTCATCGAAATTCATTTTAATTAATTGGCCACATGTGTAAATCCGACTTAAATGAATATTCCAGAGTTTTTTTTCCCAAATTAGAAACATGATTGTCAAAGCGGAAGCTATTTGGGTAAAGCCACGCTATTTCAATTATTAATTCTCATGCGATGATAATAATGATCGAGTGGATAAATCTCGGTGTTCTATTAATATCAGCAATTCTGTATCTTTTCTTTTATGTCAAGAGTGCTAGTCCTGCACAACTTGAGCGCAAGATTGGAGAATCTGCATATTCTAAATGTGCCAGATACAGGACTATTGCAGCAATTTTCAGCTTTATCGCAGTAGCTGATTATATTGTCTACTACTTCTATCCTATACCAATAGGTCTACCACGCTTGTTTCCATGGGATTGGTGGATTTCAGTAATGATTGGTATAGGTATCGTGATACCAAGTATGTACCTAATGTACATTGGAACACGAGATGCTGGTGAGGAGGCTATGGTACCTAAGAAAGAACATACTCTGTATGGTGGTATCTATGAAACCATACGTCATCCTCAAGCAATAGGTGAATTCTTCCTGTGGTTCGCGATTGCCTTCTGGGTCAATTCTCCTTTCTTAGTCCTCATTTCATTTCTGTGGATTCCAATATACTATCTCATGTGCATATATGAAGAAAAGGACTTGGTGATCCGATACGGGCAATCATATATCGACTATCGTGAGCGTGTTGGTTTTCTAATACCAAAGCGATAGAAGAAGTGAAAGTTCAGTTAGAAAGTTAACTATGATTTTCAGTGTATTCAGCAAACCTTAATCAGGTATGATGTATATTTTCCAGTTGCCTGAGGTGTTAATGGTGCGAACCTGCGAAAAATGTGGTAAAGCAAATCAACCAACTCGAAAATTCTGCATTAGATGTGGAGCGTCGCTAATAAAGAAAGAAGTGCCAAAAGAAAAAGCACCATTACCTGCAACTACTGCACCGGCAGCTCCTGAAACTCCCGCACCTCAACCTCCGCCTGCACCTACACCAGCTTCATCGGATGACCAATGGGTTAAGCCAAGTTCAGTTTCTACTGACCGTGTTCGTTCTGCAGGAGGACTCACTAAACCCAAATCCGAATTCGAAAAGGCGAAGGAAGCCTTCGCAAAAGCTGAAACGGTAGGTATTGAAGAAGCAGATGGTTCAGGGGTAATAGAAACAAGAATGCTCCGAGCAAGTGAAGTGAAAGAGCTACTTGAGGGTCCTGGTATGATGGGCGGGGGAGATGTACCTCCACCAACAATGATGGAGGGAAGTGAACCATTACCGCCTGAAGCAGCTGAATTCATGCCTCAATCAGGTCCCACTGCGTCTCAAATTGAGGAATCGATTCTTGGCTCAAAATCAGCGTATGTCGATAAACCTCCTGAACCTGAGCCAGAACCAGAACCTGTTGTTTCGGCATCCCAATACGAGATGGAGGATGACACACCTATACTGGAAGCTACCACTATAGAAACTCCCACGGAAACAACTCCATCAGAAACGGGATTTGCTGCTGCAGAAACACCCACCCACCCGGAACCTGCTCCTACTCCTGCCGCTGCAGCACCTCCACCGGCGGCACCTGCACCCGCAGCACCTGCAAAGACTCCAAATAAGGTGGATGAAGACCTTGACTTAGTCATTGCTTGTCCAGACTGCGGGAAAGTCATCAATGTTGACATGTTTGAATATCCAGATGAAGTCTATAGTAAAATGGGTGAATCAAGACTCAAGCAAGCAAGATTCATGGTAGTGCAAGGAAAACCAGACCAAGCGATGGTGGCTGTGCGAAAGGCACGAGCCTTTTTCGAAAAAGCTGATGATAAGAAGGGACTAAAAGAAGTTCTCAAATTGGTTGAATCTCTTGCAAAAGCAAGCTAAGCAGATAACCATAGCTCCTTGAACTTCTCTTTCTCTCTAGGGAAATCCGAAGGACATTCACACATCATCAAGAATTTACTATCATAGCTTCGTTGTTTGAGTGCTCTGAAGATGGTCTCAAAGTCTATCTCACCTCCGCCTATAGGAAGGTGAGTGTCATACCTTACTGCTAACTCTCGAATCTCTCCCTGAGATACTTCTCGTTCCTTCTTCATCTTTAGAACTTCTTCTAACATCTTTGATCCGTGATTATCATGCACATTCACCATGACGATTTGGTCATAGAATGCTCCAATATGTTCGAGGGCTCTGTTTCTTGATGCAAGAATCTGTCCATGACCAATATCAAGTGCCATTCTCATATTTGGAAACATATCAAACAAGAGTTGAGTTTCGGTGTAATAGAGACCTAAGGTTTCTAT
>JBHLRT010000299.1:0-3775 GCA_048882305.1 Candidatus Thorarchaeota archaeon | reverse complement strand
GTGAAAGCATGGACCCTAGAGTACTCAGACATGCAGAGCTTCTTGTCAACTGGTCAACTAGGATTCAGGAAGGTGAAATGGTCCTCATCATTGCTTACCCTGAAGCATATGATCTAGTCCTGGCGATTGTTGAAGAGGTAGCCAAGAAAAGAGCTAGCTATTTGGTGCAGCTGGAAAGCAATGATATTCTTCAAACATATCTAGAGTATGCTGATAACAGAACCCTCTCCCTCTTTCCTAAGCACTATCAATCTGCGCTTGAAGCAAGTGATGTTGTAATCGGGATAAATGCTCCTCGTACTATCAACGCTTTGGCAAACAGTGATGTCCAGAAACTCGCTCTGCGAGCTAAAGCACGTGAGCCATTACTTAGTTTGTATCTTAGTAAGAAATGGTGCGATACCTTGCATCCTTGTGATGCTTTGGCACAACAAGCTGGCATGACTCTTGATGAGTACAGGAATTTTGTGTATGATGCCATTCTCATTGATTGGTCTGAACTTTCGAAGCAGATGTCTAGTTTAGTTAAGCAACTCAATACCTATCCTGACATTCATCTAATAGGTCCCGGAACCGATCTCTATGCTGAAACCTCTGGACGAATTTGGATGATTGAAAATGGAACTCATAACATGCCTAGTGGTGAGATTTACACCTCTCCGATGGAAGAATCTGTTGAAGGCACAATTCACTTTGATGTTCCTTTTCTTTATCAGGGAAAATTGATTGAGGGAGTAAAATTGAGATTCCAGAAAGGATGCGTTGTGGACTATGATGCTGTCAAGGGGGTGGAAACTCTCAAATCTATTATAGAACTCGATGATGGTTCGAGCCGTCTTGGAGAGATTGCAATAGGAATGAATAGAGGCATCTCGAAATACACTAAGAATATGCTCTTTGATGAAAAAATGAGTGATTCAATTCACTGCGCACTGGGAAAGGCACTCCAGGAATGCAATGGTGAAAATCAAAGCGCTATTCATGTTGATATGGTGAAGAATATGTTGAAAGGTGAGATACTGGCGGGAGGTGTTTCAATCTATAAGCATGGTGAATTTCTTGCCTAGATACTCTTTTCGATTTGTATATTGGTTTGCTATCCCAATTGAATGATAAATCGCACTGCGTAAAGCGTTATCTTGTGGATTAATTGGAAAGAATTTACCTCCTGTCCGAGGTATCTTCTCTCAACTCACACTCTAGGTTATTTGGGGGAAGAACTTCCTATACGGAAGGAAGAGCCCCACCAACGATAGGCTTAGAATCGGGACCCACTGCAACATCTGAGAGACATCACCAATATAGAAAGTGTTGAAGAGTCCAGTACTCACCAAGAGAGCAGGTACTAACCATAAAGTATACCAAGCCCACTTTTCTCCCTTCTTAAAACCCGTTAGAGTTATCGCTAAGACAAAAAGAGACCAACTAACCTTGACGAGACCCAGACTCCCGTATAGCCAGTACACAAAGTCCATGGCAATAGGACTCGAAATCTCGAGATCACTTAAGGACAAGTTCAAGACAAGCTGAACGTCTTCTATGGCTAATTCACGAGGAAGGAAGATTTGGTACAGGCCAACCACCAACCACAACAGACTCAAAGCTAGGTATACTACCCACCCATACTTTTCATTTACTCTCTCCATCAGAAAACCTCAGCTGCATGTCTATTCCCGAGGTTAAAAAACTGATGCACGCAGTTAAGCAATTGACATTCAGTAGTGCTAATCTGGAGGCATTTACAAAGAAAATTCAAATATCAACCAGACTAGATTAGTGTTTCAAGAATCTTGGCCACATCTTCAACATATTTCGGGCAGTTTTTGAATACGCCCTTTTCGAAGGCTTCTTTCACACCTTCTGCAGAGGCTAAGTCATAATTGATTAGTTCTCTACATAGCACCGAACCATTAAGCTTGGTAAAATTTTCGAGAAGCGTGTTTGCGGCTTGAAAGACTTTCTCCTCCATCATTGACCCTCCATACTTTAGTCCTAGAGCCATGATTGCTCCCGTCAGAGCTCCACAAACATTTCCATTACTAGCTATACCTCCACCAAACCCGGATGCTAGATTCATGCATGTCTTATAATCAAGACTGCCTGAACTCAGGAACTCACCGTATGTGGTGAATATTGCTTGCGAACATGAGCCTCTCTGTTCATCTATAATCTTCTTTGCTTTTTCCACACGAGTAGTTGACATATTTTTGCGCAAGTTTGAATTCTTTTATACATTTGCTGAAAGATGATTATTATCGTTCCTATACCGTTTTTCCAATTAGCAAATCTGACTTGCCAATCGATTCGTAGAATGCAGTACGCAAAGCGATATCTCTTGGGTCAAACGGAAATGATGTACCAAGTCCATTGAGAACATATCCATAACCTACTCCGACTTCAGGGTCCGCATATCCAAACGATCCACCTGTACCCGGCATCCCAAAAGAGCTGGGAGATCCAAATGGGCGCCCTGGAAGACCTTTTGTAAATCCAAGTGAATAACTTGTATTCATCTTGAAGGCTCCGTCTTTTAGACCGCGTGTAGGAGGTATTGCTGGTGCCATTAATTGCTGAAGCGTTTCTTCACGAATCCCTAGCTCTTTGCCACCTGTTGCAAAAACACTGTAAGCACGAGCAATTGCACGAGCTGTTCCTATACCTCCTCCAGATGGAACTTCATAATTTCGAGTATAGATACGATTCTCATCAAGACAAAACTCTGTCCCAACCAAGGCACGTCGAAGCGGTGATCGAGGATTCATCGCGGCGAGAATCATTCCTAGTCCTGCAGACTTCATGGCTGAAAAAGAGAATTTGACTTCTCTAAGCGGAGCGAGTCTAGAATTTGGTATATCTTCTGGTATACCAATGTAAAAGTCGATACCCAGAGGAGTAGCAATCTCATCACGGAAGTATTGCCCTATGCTACGACCCTTTGGATCAACCCTTCTGAGGAGTTCACTCTGGTAGAATCCTAGTGTCAACGCATGGTATGTGTGTCGTGTGCCGGGTTCATAAGCTGGCTTCTGCTTAGCTAGTACTACAGCAAGACGATCGAGATCTGCAATGATGTCTATATCACCCAATTCGTCAAACGCAAACAATCCTGCTTGATGTGCCATAAGTTGTCGAACGGTGATGTTGTCCTTTCCATTTTGGGCAAACTCAGGCCAATATTTCGAAACAGGTTCATCATATTCGTACAATCCCTGAGAATGCGCGTGTGCCATAGTTAAAGCTGATAGTCCCTTCGTCGTCGACCAAACAAGCACCATAGTGTCTTCTTCCCATGGTTCTCCTGTGGCTTCATTCCTAATACCCCCCCACAAATCAACAACTTTCTCTCCCCGATAGTAAATACAACAAGCAGCACCAAGTTCATCGCGGAGTTCGAAATTTTCGACAAAAGTATCTCTCACTGCTTCAAATCCTGGCTTGACAAAGCCTGATATCGCATTATCCTCGATCACTTTGACTCAATCCTTTTTTGGGGTTTGATTCTGGAACGCGATGATATGCTTTAATATCCCTTTTGAATGATACGTGGTCACAAGGCACCACTTCCCTAAATGAGGTACATTCTTTATGAATTCAGAAAATCAGAATACTGACATCAAACCTGGAGGAGCAAAAACAGTACCCTCTTTCAGTGAAATAAATCACAGATTCACCTTGCCAATAGACCTTCTCAATAACCTTGCTCCAAAACACCGGATCTACGGTCTTGTCGAGATTGATGTCACGAAAGCCAGAAGTTTCATTTCTGATTATGAAA
>JBHLRT010000298.1:0-3777 GCA_048882305.1 Candidatus Thorarchaeota archaeon | reverse complement strand
AGTCTTGAAGAGGTTGGGGGATTGCTATTCTCCTTCCAATGACTTCTATGTAAGCTCCATCAGGCGGTACCTTTTCAGCCTCTTGGAAATGGATGAATTCTCCCTCCATAAGCCATGGACTTGGTGTAAGAAGTGCAATCATGGTATCTCGCGTGTGATGAACAAATCCACGATACCGGTAGATGCTGTGCGTTTCCTTCTCTTTGAATTGTCGAAGCAATTGTACCTCCCATCGAGCCAGTTCGGTACCATACTGTCTTGTATAGAGATCACTAGAACTCATTGCATCTGCAAGTTGGTCACGTTCGGATCCATAGCGCGTGAGTAGTTCCTCTATATCCATGTGCATCAGTCTCTCGATTCTAACCTTCAGATTTCTTTCTCTTTGCGAATATACTCCCTATGTGCTTTGGGATACTTCTTGGCTAGCTCCTCGATTGTGGGAAGACGTTGAGTGTATGGAACATATGAATCCCCAGGATTAACTCTCGCAATCTCTTTCTTCAGCAAGATTTGGAGGTTCGTATTAATCTCAAAACCGATGAAACGACGAAAATTCATTTTTGCTGCTACTGCTGTGGTCCCATTCCCCATGAAAGGGTCAAGAACAATATCACCAGGTTTTGATGAATAGTCAATACATTTCGAAACCACTTCGAGGGGCAGTGTGGTTGCATTCTTAGCTAAACCTGTACGATACTTACGTTTGACAGACCAAACATCTTCTGGATAATTCTCAATCTTGTTGAAGAAATATTTCCCGGGATTCTTGACAAGCAACACAATGTGATAATGACTTGTAACAAACCGTTTCTTTGTATAAACCCCAAAGGGATAATACCATATCAAATGATTAAGTGTCACTAGACCTGCGTTTCGTGCTCCTTCAAGGATTGCATCCAAGTTAGTCCACCCACTGAATACATACGCGGATGATTTTGATTTCATAATTCTTGGAAGTTCGGCAATCCATTTTGATGTAAAATCATGATAAGATTCGTTTGTTTCCTCGTACCCTTCAATGACAAGTTTCTCATCGCGGTTATACACACCACTCTTTCCATCAAAATCGATACCAAAGGGAGGGTCGGCAATAATCAGGTCAATTGACTTCGCAGGGAGGAGTTTCATCCCCTCGATACAGTCTTCGAATCTGATACTATCCAACTCAAAGGTGGATGATGGAGATTGGGCTTTGATATAGAGCCATTCAGCCTCCTTTATTGTCCAGTCGTAGGTTGGTTTGAAGTAGAACTCAGCAAGATTGGGTATGTAACGTCTAGCGCGTCCTTTCTTTGTGCTTTCCTTCTTCCTAGTATCAGTATCCGTGGTCATGTGCAATCTCACAATGATGTTCTAGCTGGTTCTTCTTAAGAATAGTCATTCACATTATGTCTGATGGATCTACGCCGCGCGACATGGCACGTTCTGTCATCCACTCAAATTGATTAGCTGGTTGTTTGAGTTTTTTAGGAGACTCATCTCGAACAAGCTCGAGGGCGCCTTCTGGACAAACAATCGCACAGACTCCACACCCAATACATCTGTTGGTGTTAACAACACACACATCTTCAGGAATACTCAGTGCATCAAACTGACATCGGTCAACACATGATTCACAGCCTGTACACAAATCAGCATTTACCGTCATTATGAAATCAGTCTTTATGTATTCACGAGGGATTTCAAGTTGTTCTACGCCCCGCAGGACACCACAGCAGCATGTGCAACAATTGCAGATGAAAGTCCTTCCTGATTGAATATTATAGGTACAATGAATGAGTCCAGCTTCCTCAGCCTCTCGGAGAAGTCTGAGTGATTCCTCTTTTGTAATCGATTTTGTTAGTTCATCATCATCGAATGCATTCTCCGTATTGGGAGCAAATGCAAGACAGACCGATCTGGGATAGTCACAACCTTCACCAATCAAATCCTTCTGCTTTCTGCAAACACATTCACGAACACCCCACGAAGCAGAAGACTCAATCAATTCTTCTGCTCTCTCAAGACTATGAATCTCAAGTTCTGTGCTCACGCTCTGATTGACTGGGATCACCTGAAAAACAGCTGGTTTCATTGAAGCAAATTTTCTGAATCCAGTTTCATGTTCAAAATATCGTTCAAGACGTTGTGCTAACTCTTCATCCATTCGGTTCAGCTGTTCTTCATAAATACCAACAGCAAAAGGCAGCAAACCATATTTCCTAGCACCTGCGCTTTTTGATATCCAGGAGTTGATTTGACCCTTCTTGAGCATGGTTTCAAGGAGTTCTTTTAATTCCTCTTTTGGTCGGTTCAAGCGATCTGCTATCTCATCAATAGTTTCAGCACTAAGTTTCAGTTGACTTGCTAATTCAGCCTCTTCTGGCGTGAAAATCCACTCAAGGACTCTTAGGTGTGAGCCATCATCAGTGGGCGGATATCCATTCGGAATCGTGTCTAGAACAGCAGCAAGTTTCTCATATGGATTCATATCAATCACAACTTAGAAATCATGAGCAAAAGGATAGATAACCCTTCTGTTATTCAGGACATTGTAGTCTAATTCCAAGAGGACTGAGCTCCTCATTAACTTTCTCAATGACGGAAGAGCACTCAAGTCCTTTTCCAATTAGGATATGAGCTAGAGACTGTTGAAATGGTGGAAGGAAAGGAATTTCACTGGCGTTGAGTATATCATTGTAGACCGCCTTTACTTGGGGCTTTGTCAGGCAGTTCTCAAGCTCTTCAATAGTGGTCTGAGTTTCAACAAGCATAAGTCCAATTTTCTTCAGAAATGCAGATTTGGGAACATTCACTGAAGGTCCAAATATTCGTTCTACATTCTTCTCAAACCAATCTTCAATCTGATCCACATCGTAGACAGGAAGGACAACTGGTGGATCACCCTCTTTTTCAGGAGCAATAATACGAATCAAACCCCTCTTCTCTGCTGAGAGAACGAAATCTGAAAATCGTCTATAACCAATCTTATCAAATTCTAACCCGCGTTCTTTTAGCTTGGCTCCAAACTCCATGAGAGTATAAGGTGTGCCTTCATTGAGACCTTCCTCAGCAACCTTTGCCATGAATGCGAATGCTTCATTGACTTCATTTGACATCTTCACCGATTCGGGTGATATTTTGTCAGGAAGAGTCAAAATCGTTCCTGGAAGCTCACCTTCACATCGAATGTAGTTCTGAGCTTCAGCCCAATCTAGAAAGTCATTCCAATGACCAAAATTCAAAATAGCTTCATTAAAATCGGGATTCAGGGATTTCATTACATGTTTGGCATGTCCAACTCCGGGTTTGCTCCCGGTTTTATTGATGATTCTGATTACCTCTTGCAGCTGAACGGCGGCAAGATGTCTTTGTTGAACTATGCTCTGTACAGCTGCATCACAGTCTTCCGGACGAACACAATCTAATGCAGGTCTGAAAGAAAAAATATCGCTATACATTGAAGCTAATTCTGTAAGCTCGGACGCTGTGATAATAGGATTGCTAATTAGCCATAGTTCTACACCATGTTCTTTGAGTGCTCCTGCAATCAGTTTGAAATCTCCATCACCAGTGATTAGAACATAACGGGTGGTTTCTTTATAGTGAATCAAATGCTCCAAGATATATGAAGCCATCTTGTAGTCGCTCGCATTGTCTTTTGTATCAGGAACATGAATCAAGTCATATCCTAAAGAGTAAAGTTCCTCAGCCATATGCCGTCGTGAGTCCCAATCTGCAAAAGCATACATTCGTGACACAGTTCCTGTCTGCCTGATTCTCTCAGTCATGGAC
>JBHLRT010000297.1:0-3784 GCA_048882305.1 Candidatus Thorarchaeota archaeon | reverse complement strand
AGATTCTAAAGAACGCAGTTCAGAAACAGAAGCTTTGGATACTAGGCTGTGGTCAGAATGTCATTAGATTCACTCCCAGTTATATTATCACTAAGGAGGAACTAGACACAGCAGTCGATAAACTTGACAAAGCTATCTCAGAGTCAAAATAATTCTTTCAAAAAGAGAAAATGGAGTGCTTGCACCAGACCTAATGACTGGTGCAAGACAATCCTAAACTAAAGCAACAGTAGTATTGCACCAATGATGACAAGTGCGCCGCCAAGGCCACTTGCAAATAAGTACATCAAAACACCCATTATGAGTACAACAAGCCACTTGTTGCTAAACTCTAGTGCTTTGATTTTGATGGTGCCACTGTTGACTAGGGCAATCAATGAGAACAGGATTCCGAGAATACCTGTAATCAATGGACCCAGACCAAAGTTAACATATGGTAGGAAAGCCAGAACTCCTATTCCTAGGACAGTCAGGATTCCTTCTATTAGACCGATTATACCACCTAGCAGTATAAGCAGGTCTCCAATATTCTTTAGATCTGCCATTTCGGATATATCTCTCCTTCTACGTACATCACCCTAGATAGGGCTACGAAATTCACATCTTAACTACAATATAACATTAACTAATTGCTTAACACTTGTTAAGTCGTAATGTCAATCTATAGGGATCTATTTTGAGTCTAGACACAAACTGGTAGAACTTTGATAGTTTATGGATAATAATGGGTGCTTCAACTTTAATGGAAAGGCTCGAGAACCCTAACCACAATAAATCGATGTTGAGCAACTATGCTAGAATTTGGATTGTTCTTTTCGCGCCTAATTCGCCACATCATCAGAATTCCTCGTCCTAAGCAAATGTTGAGTGAACGGATACTTGTCATCAAGAGGTACAATGGTGTTTTGCTACCTAGATACTATGAAAGTTCCTCTTCTACTTTTCATCAGAATTTGCATCGATACTCTTCAAGAGGTCATCAATCAATGCTTTGGGGAGATTCCTTGCCTGTTTGACAATGGATTCAATCTCTTCCTGTGGGAGGCCTCTCTGTTCAAGCTGTTTGCGCAGGTCGTCGACTTCGAAATCACTGAGTCGATCCTCGAATTCAACTTCCTGAATTGGTACCTCTAGTTTTGTATCTTCCAATGTTTCTAGGAATGCTTGAATTTTCTCCCTAGGGGCTGTTTCCGCTTCTTGCATGATTGCTTCGATTTCTATTTCTGGAACTTTTTTCCGAACCAACTCAGTTCGCAAGTCTGTACGCTCATCTTCTGATAAAGTATCGACCTTCTTTCTTCGTCTTCTTTTGGTTGGTTTTTCTGGCTCTTTGAAGAACTCAAGCGCAAGTTCTCTAGGAAGACTTCTCGCTTGTTCAATTATTGATTCGATTTCACGCTCACTTGCCTTTCGTTTGATTAGCTCAATGTGAAGCTTTTCAATTTCCTCTTCTGAAAGATGTTCGATTTCCTCATCGACTTGTTTTGGTTGTTCTTTAGGAGTAAAGCTTTGGAGCAGCATTTCTACCACATCTTTGGGTAGAGATCTTGCCTGAGAAATGAACGACTCAATCTCGTGGGTTGGAATACCACGCTTCTTTAATTCTGCTGCCATTTCCTCAAGTTCTATCTCTCTAAGCTGATGTTCAAAATCGATTCCTTTCTCTTCGTCCGATGGAATTGGTTCTTCATCTACTTTTTCGTAAATCTCAGGTTTGACTGTAGTCGCAGTTCCCCCGATTCTTCTCCTTCTCTCTGCGACAACCTCCTCTAAAACCTGTTCAATAGATTTATTCTGGATTCCTGAAACTCTTATTGCTTCTTGACCAATCACCTCTCTTACAAAACTGGTCTGTTGACTCAATTTCATCTTTGATATTTCAAACTTGAAGTCATCAAGTTCTTGTTGAGTCATTCCGGTCAGTATTGCTAGGTCCATGATCAATTCATCAATTTCAGGCACTTCGATGATGACAGATTCAGATGGCATTTGGATTGCTTTTCTTCTGACTCCAATCGGTTCAGAAATCTCATTGAACATTTCAGCAACTAACTCTTGTCTAGATTTCATGTTCTTAGCTGGTTTTGGTATTTTGCTTCTTCTTAATTGTCGAACTTGACCACTTATAATCCTAATAATCTTGGGCACTCTAAGAATACGTACCCAGACAACGGCAAAAAGAATCAAAAATATCGTAAAAGCACCGCCAAGAGTAACAGCTCTCTGCAAGGCTATATCTTCATCAGATGGACTAACTGACACTGAAATCGTGATGTGATCCTCGTCGTAATATGTTTTGTTGAAATGAATTGTTA
Source organism: Candidatus Thorarchaeota archaeon (assembly GCA_048882305.1). Lineage (GTDB taxonomy): Archaea > Asgardarchaeota > Thorarchaeia > Thorarchaeales > Thorarchaeaceae > SMTZ1-45. Next base: position 1,469 of record JBHLRT010000297.1, on the reverse strand, counting down.
CTTCTGCAACACCAGCATTTCTCTGAGCTTTGATTATGAACTGATAGTAGCCAGGACGATACTGATCTTCACCAAGATATTCAGCAATGGCAAATCTTGCCATATTTTGCTGTCCATATTCAATCACAATAGTTGCTTCACTGATACCTTTCCCAGCATGACCTGGCCACGCATCAGAATAGTAGACCCAAAATGTGGTGTTCTTTCCCCAGTGAAGAGATAATACTGATGACCCTTCCACCTGAAGGTCGGTCTGAATCTTGATAATCGTAATCTCAAACATAAAAACTGCTGTGGTGTGATTTTCGAGCATGAACTGAACGTTAAATGATATCGGTGGTCCTATACTCCAATCAAGAGTATCGAAGATGAATGTGTAGGTTCCGTTTCCATGGTCGGTTATATTCAGTGGTTCTTCATAGACTCCTTGACCCGAATAGACCGAGTTGTTCGAAATAGCATTAGGAATCCCTCTTGCACTATTTGTATCATTATAGCGCATAGTTACAGTAAGGACATCTCCGTATGGAACTTGAAGATTTGACCAAGAATCTCCGAGTTGGTAGAAATCAGGGAGAAGAATTGCTATGTCTGTCGGAACAGCTGCGATGTGGATACTAATCGTTATCTCTGCATCCTCGTAATTGGCCTTTCGGAATTCCATAGCGACTGTGTATGTCCCAGGACTTAGTTTTGATGTATTGATTGGAATGCCATAAACTCCCTCACCTAGGTAGATTGCACTCCCCGATCCCCCTGCCCATGAAAACACTGACATATCCGCTTCTGCACCTTGTCCATGATAAGTATCGAAATAGGTGACATTGACCAGTCCAGTCCATCCCCATACAAACTCGTCTGTTCCCGGTGATTGAATGGATGCCTGTAGATTTCTCACATATATCGAAGTTGAATTATCTGCTCTCTCATAGTCAGAATTTGGTGGATTGGCTGAGATGATGAACGTATGAAGCGCAGCAATGCCTTGGCTTGTGTTGAAGTCATAGTAATAGTAGCCTGGCCCACCTATCAGGAATCCGTTCGCTAGCGTTCCATTTGCACTGAGTTCAGGTGAATTCCATGTAACAATAAGACCGTCTAATCCAGTAGAGTATGGATGTGATGCATTAAGGGCCGGGGCCAAAACGTACACCCCAATCCTGACAATTTCAGACCAGTATACTGAAGTATATTCATAGGTTGAAGTGACATTATCAAGCCATACCACCATCTGGATTTTTGAGATTGCCATGATCAATGTTGCTGAGGTGTCGCTATAGCTTTGTTTAGAAGCTTCTAGATGAATCTGGTAGCTCCCAAAACCAGCAGTGCCAGTAGGAATTCGAAGTCTGTAATAGCCTGGTCTGCTGGGGATCTCGATCAGAGTCAAATTGGTTTCGTAGGTCCATTGTCCAGTTAGATTTGCCTCAGAAACAAGAGAACCATCAATCGAGTCTTCAAGATACACT
>JBHLRT010000296.1:0-3789 GCA_048882305.1 Candidatus Thorarchaeota archaeon | reverse complement strand
GGAACTATTAATGTCATGGGATTTGACCCGCAAGAAGAGCCAGAGGAGGTAAAGAAACGACTCGGTATTGTAGGGGATAAAGCACTTCTCTATGATGAACTCACTGGAATTGAGAATCTTAGATTCTATTCTAAGCTGTATGGACTTGAAGAAGAATTCTTTGAGTCACAGGTTGAGGACCTATCTCAACGATTTGCAGTATCTAGCTGGCTTGAGGAACCAGTGAAAAATCTGTCAACAGGACTGAAGAAGAGGATGGATATTGTTAGAAGTTTGATTCATAATCCAGAGTTGCTACTCTTGGATGAACCGTTCAGTGGTCTCGACAAAGACACGACGGAGGTCTTCTGGAATTATCTCTTCGACTATAGAAACCTGAGAACAACAGTAGTAACGACTCATAACTTAACGTTCGGAGCAAAGTTGTGTGATGACTTCGTAACACTCAGGAAAGGTGTGATTATAGCTCAAGGACCGATTGCTGAGTTTGATCAGACACTCTGAGGTGATAGAATGACATCAGGACTTAGTGCAGCAATCGCAATCGCGGAGAAAGACATTCTTTCTCAGTTTCGAAAGAAGTTCGAAATATTCTCCATGTTCCTGTTTGCGCTCATAGCTGTCCTCGCATTTTCGTTTGCAGTAGTGACCGGAGGGACTGTTTCAGAGGAGATTGGCAGCGCATTACTTTGGGTCATCATATTCTTCACTGGCATGTTTGGATTTGCACCAATCTTTCTTTCTGAATCAGAAACAGGAACTTTACGTGGACTCGCAACTGCACCAATTCCCGCATGGTCAGTATATCTTGGAAAAGTTATCTATGGACTCTTCTTAATGGGATTCGTTGAGATTTTCCTTATTCCAATAATCTCAGTACTCTTTGGTTTCTCAATCTTTAACGACATACCTTTAGCTATTGCCACGCTATTTGTTGGGACTCTTGACTTGGCAGCAGTAGGTTCTATGGCGTCTGCTCTGACTATGCCTTCTGAATCAAAATCGACGGTCTTTCCACTTGTGTATTTTCCAACTGCAACCTCAGGTCTAATGCTTCTGATTGAAATCACAAAAATACTCGTTCTGGGTCCAGGTCTGATTCCACTAGCGTTAATATTTGAAATTTTACTTGCTCATTTGATAGCAATGTTAACACTCTCTGCTTCGGTTTTCCACTATGCGCTTTCACCTTGATCCATTGCTATTAACATTGTTAACAAAACCTTCATATGACAAACCGTAGTTCTCGCCGACAATTCGAGTTGAATTCCTATGGGAAGCGACGAGTATGATGTGGAAGTCACGATGGAAGAAATCCCACTAAAACGATCCTTTGAGCTAGATATACGGCTTGCTTTTATCGTGATAACGGCTGCTGTTTCGCTTCTATACGTCTACATGACTTGGATCTTCGCTCCTCCAGATGCTATCCTAGGAGAAGATGTGCGAATCTTTTTCCAGCATGTAGCTCCAGCACTCGTGGCATATGGTCTCTTTGGAGGTACTTTGCTATGCGGAATAATGTATCTCTGGAAAGGTAATTTAGATTACGACATTCTTGGAGCTGTGTGTATCAAACTCGGATTGCTGTTCACAACTATCACTTTATTGACTGGGATGATGTGGGCAGATGCAGCCTGGGGATCTCCGTGGAATTGGGACCCCAGAGAAACAACAACGCTCATCTTGTGGGTGGCATATGCCTGCATTTTGGCATACAGAGCATCAGTGACTGACCGGGAGGCCAGAGCACAGTTTGGTTCCATTTTTGGAATTGTAGCTTTTCCGATGGTGATTCTCAGTTATTTATCGATTAGAATCTGGGAAACTCTACATCCGATTGTTATTGAGCCATCCGGTCTTCAAATGGAAGTTGAACACATGATGACATTGTTTGTCGCAATGATTGCTGTCACAATGATTGCATTGGTTCTGGTAGAACTCTCTTACAAAATTGATTCAATGCAAGAGAAACTGATGAGAATCAGAATGGAAAGGAGTTAATATAATGCAGCAGACTGAACTGTTCGTCGTAGCCCTAACCTTCTGGGGCGGTATCTTTGTATTCTTAGCTTACCTGTTATTGAGAATGCGAAGTATTGAGAAGCAACTTATGATTGTTGAATCACAGGTTGAAGGAGATCAGGAATATTGAATAAAAGGACACGAATTGCAGCAGTAGCAATCATTCTTACTGCTACGCTAGGTTTTGTTGCATTCGCAATGTTGGATTTGTTTGGTAACACTTACCTCAGTGTAGATGAAGTAGTAGAGAACCCTGATGCATATATGGGTCGTACAATTCAAGTCAAGGGTAACTACCAGAATGGCTCCCTACAAACTACCATTAACAACATAACACTGGTCATGCAAGGCGAGAATCATACGATAACTGTATTGTTGCTTGGTGAAACACCTAATCTGATTGATGGACAAGAGATAGTCGCCATTGGGAGTTTGCAATCAGCTTTTCTCCTTCATGCCACTGAAGTTCTTACATCCTGTCCAAGTAGATATGAATCCACTACTACCCCATAATTGATTTATTTCCATTCATCACCAAAACGAACCTTCTGGCCATTTGGGCGAGGTTCGTGAGTCCAAGGTACAGGATTCTGAACTAGAATAGAGGCCAACTTCGCAACTCGGCTTCCCATTTGAGTCGCCATTGTAATTGCTTCAGTATCTGCTCTGATGTCACCTGCATTTAATGCATAACCAATGGGCCAATGTACACCGCCCGGAACAATCATTTCCTTGACTAGCATGAAGAATATGAGCTGACTAAGTGCGATATCTGTCCCTGATCTGCGACCAACAACCATACCTACACCCACTTTACCCTCTAGCTTCATGAACCGACCAGTACGATCCATTAGATTCTTCAATGGCGTCGCAAGAGATGCGTGGTGGTCAGGAGATCCAAAGATGATTCCATCTGCAGCCTGCATAGTTTTTGCTAGTCTATTCAACTCATCATCAATCTTGCATTTCCCAGTCTTACTGCATTCACTGCAATGTTGACAGGCTCTGATATCATGATATGAAAGATCAATATACTCAGTGACAGCACCTTCATTCTTTGCCGCCTCAAGAGCTATTTCGACAAGTACTGCAGTGTTGCTGCTAGTCCTTGGACTTCCGGAGATTCCTAGAATTCTTGTCTTCAAGTACAACACCTGGCCAATTAAGCTTTGGAATCAGTAGACATCTTATTCGTACCTTTTAACCTAGAAATATCATCCGATAGTGACCTGTAACAATTAGATGTAGGGTTATGGTTTGCTAGATGCATTTTAGAAACATCTTCTATTCAATTTATGAAGAGATGCTTTTCCTGACTTCTCGATACACATAGAAACGAAGCTGTTAATGTACATAGCTTTGTCTAAAGTTGTGAACAAAATCAATATGGCGATGGCATTATTAGAGAGTCAGTCGCAGACAAGAGAAGCAGGGAGTGAAAGTGAGTAAACAGACCCCGATGCAAAGGCAATACCTTCAGCTAAAGAGACAATATCCTGATTGTATTCTGATGTATCAGTTGGGGGATTTTCACGAAATGTTTAATGAGGACGCCAAAATTGCGAGCAAGATTCTCGACATAGTCCTAACTTCTCGGGGGGAGGGTGTAGATAAATGGCCAATGTGTGGTGTGCCAAATCATTCAGTCGATGGGTATATTGCAAAACTGTTACAATCAGGTTATACAGTTGCGATCGCAAGGCAGGTGGAGGATGTTTCTCAAGCAAAAGGTTTAGTGAAGAGGGATGTTGTTCGTGTTGTTAC
>JBHLRT010000295.1:0-3796 GCA_048882305.1 Candidatus Thorarchaeota archaeon | reverse complement strand
CGATAATAATCCGCTGATGATTTTACTAGATTTTAATCGACACTCTCGTATGCAAATCCCAGATAGAGATATCGATATACTGTGCTTCCTAATATCCATAGAAAATAGAAAATGGACATAGCCACCCAAAACATAGGTTCAGCTGTTACTTCGAAAAATGATCTATTGTCCCACGCATCAAAAAGTAGAGCGAAGATTGTTGCTCCTATCGGAATGAGTAGGCTCCGTGGTCTAACTAGAGGTTGATTTGCTTGTAGATGATTATGCACAAACTCTGATTCAAAGAAGTAGCCTAGACCTACTATTGCGGGAAGTAATAGGAGTTTGACTGGATCAGCTAAACCAGGGATAAATGATACGATAGCAAATACAAAGAATATTGCCATCAGACGATTGATGGGTTTCCTCCACTTTACTCGGTCCACAATGTAAGCCTCGCTTTTTCAAGACAAATCATTTCTGATCTGTTGTGAATACATATGCAATGTTGGCGCCTGTCTGAACAGTTTGTAGACTTCCTGGAGTTCCGAGAATGTCACCGCACGGATAAGCCCAGATATAGCCATCAACAGGACACTCGACTCTCTCCAAGACATCACCATAGAGATTGTATATCTCAGCAAATACTTCACCTTTCTTCATGAAATCACCAGGTGTCTTTAGAAATCGTATAAGACCGCCATGGTTTGCTCTGACAATTCCATGAGCTGTGCAGGTTCCAGGAATGACAATGATGTTTTCTTGGAGTTCAATTTCACCATCTATCATGTCGAATTCTTTCATGATATTGAGGACTCCTCGAACTCCGACAGTAGTAGAGGGTTCAGATATCCATCGACCGTCGATGTACTCGATTAGAATGTCTGGAACACTATTCTTCACAGCCAAATTGGCAAGTGTGTCCGGGGCATCATCCGCTATCGGGACGTTCTCAACAACGATGGTAACTCCAAAAGCCGCTGCCATCCTCTCAAGTTTTTTCTTCGTCTTTGGATTTCCAACATTTATTTCCGTGAAGAAGAGTGAGTCCGGTCGAACATTAGTATGCATATTGAGTACCATGTCAGCCTTGCTCCAGGCTTCTTGCCAGAGTATGTACGCTAATCGTTCTGTTGCTGTACCATCTGGTTTGTCAGCTGTTAGAGGACTGGCACTTCCCCCACCCCCAAGGTCTTGGTTGTCAATCCAGGACAAGTACTGATGGTGCATGAACGCTAGAGGATTCTCAACAGGTATCCCAATGATGGCTCCTCTGAGATCTGCGGGATTCACTTTTTCTCGCATAATCTTCAGGATTACTTCAATGCCTTGAATTTCAATACCATGCTGTGTAGATACCATGAGCATAGTTGGTCCTTCTTTAGCTCCATTCATTACAAGAACCGGGATATCGATACTGGTTGTCGTATTCAGTTCAATTCCCTTGATAATTCCCTTCTGAAGTTCTCCTCTTTTCGCAATAGCTGTACCCACTTTGAGTTCATCAGGCATTATGCAATCCTCGCTGGAGAACTGTTGTCATACTATTTCATATTCTTTTTGGGAGATTCGGGATTTAGAATGATGACTAACAGGATTAAGAAGACTAGAATTGATATTAAGTAGAAAATTTGGATTCCGTAAGACAGGATAGGGTCAATAGCAATTGAATAAACTTGGATGAGGTATTCAAAGGCTGTGAGAACCAAAAGAATGGTACCAAAGACAATAATGAGAGTCTTTACGATTGTCCTTCGACTCATTTTACCCACATTCTAATGTTGAACAACGCTCCTTATAGATGGTCTTCATTGGTTTTTCGACGCGCTTGCGTCATCTGAGCCACGACTACCCCAATTACTGTTACAATTCCTCCAAAAATCTGGAGAAATGTCACTGTTTCACTGAGGACTAAAATTGACATCAAAACGCCCCAAACTGCAATCAGATTCAACATGATTTGAACCAATGACGCTTCAATTTCTTTCATTGATTCGTAGTAAAGAATGAATGAAATCACAGTGTTCACAATTGCGACCCAAATCACGATCAACCAAGCCTGTACACTCATGGTCAACAGGACTGTAACGTCATTGAATAGCATAGCAAAGATCCAAATGAAAGGAACTGCAAAAAGCATACTATAGAATGACGTTGATATGGAATCAACAGAATGGATAGAGATCTTACCAGCTATTCCATTGACGGCAAAGAAAAATGTGGACACAATGACAATAAGGTTTCCAAGAAGCCGCCAGAAATCAAAAGTGGCGGGCTCAGGAGTGTTGCTCATAACAATTAACATGGCACCAATTGTTGCAAGTATTACGCCAACAGCTTTCTCAGAAGTGATTCTCTCGTCTAGTACAGGAGCAGCAAGTAACACGGCAAAGATGGGTGTCAGGTTCAATAGAAGAAGAGCATCACTTGCAGTAGTTAACTCAAGACCAATGTACTGCAGAGTCTGTGAGATGAAAGGTCCACTGAGTCCTACAATCAGGAGAATCTTCCAATTTTCTCTCAAATCCCTGACAGTCTGGGTTTTCCTGTGTTTGATAGTCATTACCAGAAGAAAAGGGCAAGCGATAGAATATCTTAAGCCTACAAAGATGATGGGACCGACTCCTTCTGAAAATACTATTTTCGCAAATATCAAAGATGAAGCCCACAGAACAGTAACAATGATGATAGCCAGATAGGCCAAAGAAGTCCTGTTCATTCGTTGTGCCTCAATCTTCATTCACAATTACAACCCTCTGATAAGCTGAACTGAAGAGGTAGAAAATATGGAAGCAACGCACGGGAATTCTCGTGCAGATGAGGTTGATGAATTATCTTGCAGAACGAGCTACTCGCTCACGCTCTTCCTTTCGGGCAATAGCGAAACTACCTGGGTCGTTCTTATAGGCAAGAAGAAGCTCATCTACCAAGCACTCTTCGATTGACTTTGCATTCTTGTGGGCTGAACGAACTGCGCCAACTGATAGATATCTTAGAGATAGGTCAATCCTTCTCTGTGGTGAAACATCTACTGATCGTGGATAGGCCATTCCACCGTATGAGATTCGTGTTGTTTCTTCAGCAGGAGCTGCATTCTCGATTGCTGTTACGAGGACTTGAACTGGATTAAGGCCAGTCCTATAATTAATGATCTCGAAGACACGTTTGAGTGTGGAGAGTGCTCGTAGTTTCTTACCAGCGCCTCGCCCAGTTCGGGTCTTCTTCTCCTTTCTACGTCCTGCATTAAGCATCTTGTTTGCAAATCGTTCCACAATTGGAATATTGGACTTGTGGAATCTTTTGTGAGCATGCCTACCAGATGTATGGGGAATCAATACTGGTTTCAGTGAGATGTACCTAGCAAGACCTACATCATTGATCTGTACATCTGTTGAATCCCACTTACCAAATAGGAGAAGTTCAGGTGGCTCATGAGGTGGTGTTTCCTCAACAACTGGTTCAATTGATTCTTCTTCAGACATAATTTCCACCTAGCGAATTGGTTTCTCCTTTCTACCGTAAATTAAAGACTCAAGACCAACTCCGTTGACCTTGATGACCTTCCATGACACACCAGGTAAGTCACCAATGGGACCACCTTGAGCACCACCAATCCCCTCAACGATAACAGAATCATGTTCGTCTATGTATTTTAGGCCACCATCCCCAGGAATGAACGCTGTGATCTGTTTCCCATTCTTTGAGAGTTGAATCCTTACGGCCTTTCGAATAGCTGAGTTTGGCTGTTTTGACTCAATACCAACTTTCTCGAGTACAATACCTCTAGCTTGAGGAGCGCCTTCTCATGGGTCAGTCT
>JBHLRT010000294.1:3430-3809 GCA_048882305.1 Candidatus Thorarchaeota archaeon | reverse complement strand
GCATCCACTACCCTTTATGGGATGCCACTTGCCCGTTTTGGTACGACGGAACAGGAGAAAAAATACCTGGAGCCAGTTGTTGCTGGTGAGAAAATTGGGTGCATCGGAATAACTGAACCTGACGTTGGTAGTGATACTGCAGGTATGAAGACACAAGCGGTGAAGGATGGGGATGATTGGATCTTGAACGGTGAGAAGAGATTCATCACTAATGGTAGTCAGGCTGATTATATGTGCGCATTTGCTATCACTGACCCTGATGTAAAATCCAAAGACGGAATGTCTGCCTTCATCATTGACACAAAGACCGATGGATTTAGTGTTGTTCAGGACCACGACCTTCTAGGAATGAAGTCTGCAAGAGTGTCGTGGCTGAAAT
>JBHLRT010000294.1:0-3420 GCA_048882305.1 Candidatus Thorarchaeota archaeon | reverse complement strand
AACATGTTGCTTGGAAAACCTGGTGAGGGTTTCCACGTCTTGATGGATGAACTGGACTCTGAAAGAACTGCAATTGCAGGTGAAGCAATTGGATATGGAAGAACTCCCTACGAGATTGCAGTTAAGTATGCAACAGAGCGTCACCAGTTTGGGCGACCCATACGAGCTTTTGAGGGTGTAAGTTTCAAAATCGCAGATATGGCAATGAAACTTGAAGCTAGCCGTGCACTTACATTGACCGCGGCACGAATGTATGACCGTGGAGAGAAGATAACCAAACAAGCTTCCATAGCAAAACTATTCGCAACTGAAGCAGCTATCCAAATCACAAATGACGCTGTTCAGATACTTGGTGGAATGGGTTACACAACTGACTATCCTGTTGAAAGATTCCTCCGTGATGCACGATTGATGACCATCGGTGGCGGTACTGCAGAGATTCTTCGCTTCTTGATTCAGCGAGAAGTCTTCAAAGAATTCTTCCCCGGATAAAACAGAGATGTTGGGAGGGAGATTACCCCCATCCCAGTTCTAGTTCTTGACTATCGCCACTATTCTGTACATGTCACCAACAATGTGGATTGTTGCTGTGAAACTATCGTTCACGTTGATATCATTAAGAAGCGTGTACCAATCAGTTAGGTTCATCCAGTCCCGTGCTCCTTCAATGTATGTATATGTTGCATTGTCTGTCTTCAGAACGATGTGAGTATCGCCACTATCAACATATGACGTCTTGTTCACAACTGTTGCAGTCAGACTGAATGTGTCTGATGGTTCTGGTTCAATGGATCCACCAAAGAGCGCGACGTATTGGGAACGGGCTTCATACACAAGAGATTCTCCAGAGAGTGTACCTCCTAGTGGTACCCAAACAAAGCGGTCTATATTTGAGGCATCTACAAGACCCAAAGCATGAAGACGCATGTTTGTTGCGATAGTTTCGTCGGTTTCTTCGTCATAATGGAAGTCTGCCCAATAGATAGGTGCATACCAAGTCCATTTAGTCAGTGTTGAATTGATAACGACAGGATACAGCAAAGGCATGGCTCCATAGTATTTTCCACTTGCTGGAGCTCCAATGTCTGCAACTACATTGGCTGCAGCAGCATCTCCGCTTACATAACCTTCTGAGCTCAAATCATGGTAGTAGACCGCATCCTTTGTCGCTCTGAACACCCCTGCTAGTGTTCGACTAGCAGTGACTGGATGTACAGCGATGAATGCTTCAACACGATGCGTGTCAGGATTAACGATGTACCTTGTGTCCTCATTTATCTCCAACCTGTTATTTGATGGTGCAATAAACCAGAGTAGACCTCCAGCAAACAAATCAAATCCATCTCCGCGGCGATAAGCGCCCCACCTTGAGATTTGACGTTCGAGGTACTCTTCACCATATGCCTGAGTAATCCAATCAGGAGTTTCTTCTATAGACAGATAACTATAGACTGATCCATTCTCAGCATATACAATGGGTCCTATTGCTCGCTCTACAAAATCCCACCCGAGGGGAGTCCTGGTCTGAACATAAACAAGATTTCCAGCGGGGTCCCATGTTGGATACGCATATTGGTAACTCGAGGTCATATCGTTCAAATAGTTCCCAAAACGAATGTCCTTATCCCAAAATAATCCCTCTCCCACTGGAATTGTAGTGTTTTCGATGAATGTAGGTTGTACGGATTGGGGGTCGTTCGCATCGACAACGATGAATCCTTTCACGAAGTTTTCAGCTAGGACATTTGTCGAAACTATTGTACATACCCAAACTAATTTCCCACTTGGATTTGTGGTGATATGTGCTGCTGCAACGTGAACATTTGATCCAAAAACGGACAGGTGCTGGCCTGCCACATACTTTGCGAATTCCTCAGTTACCAATCTAACATTTTCATCTTCTATCGTTGTGTTGAACAGAGGGCTATCAGTAACGACAATCAGGTCATTAAAGAACTCTGCATTTGAAACATCTGAAGTCCAACTGACAATACCTGCAAAGATCGGTACAATAATCACAATAAGAATTCCAATACAGGTAAATGGAATCCTAGGTTTTTCGAATACTCGCTCAACTCCGCCTTCGCGAAATCCACTAACGATCAGTAAAACACCAAAGCTGATGATTAGAGATATTACGGCCCATGGTAGTGTTAGGACCATTATTAGACAAATAAGAGCCCAAGCAGCAGTACCCCAGACAAGTCGAAATGGAAGCCACTTGATGAGTCTGTACGGCTTTAGTAGATCAGATCTGAATGGTATAGGAATTGCGTGAATTATCAAGCTAACAATGAGAAACAGTATAACATTCATCTATTGTCCTCTCAGAGATATGTGAGCGAGAACGTGTCTGACTCCTTTTAGTGTTTTCCAGTGAGCCCAATCACATATTCTTCTTATACCAAGGGACTGCTCCACCTGCTTTTAGCATCTCTATCATCCTTTCAGGTAAACACTGTCCATGAATGACATCTCCCTTGTCCTTGACAGTAAGAGTTCCCTCGAGTAGATTGACAGTGACTACTTCACCATCCTTGACTAACTTAGATGCGTTTGGAACTATTAGAAGCGGGAGTCCGATGTTGAAAGAGTTTCTGTAGAAGATTCTGGCAAATGATTCAGCAATGATGCATCCTATTCCACAATGAAGAATGACCTTTGGAGCTTCTTCACGTGAGGAACCCCCTCCGAAGTTTCTTCCCGCAATGATAACGTCATTCTTTTTGACCCTTGAAGCAAACACAGGTCTAGGCACTTCAAAGGTGTGTTTAGCCATCTCACCATAATCGAGAACAGTAAGGTATTGCCCCTGAATGATCTGGTCTGTGTTAATATTGTTCCCGAATACCCATGCACGACCTGTGATGTCATTCAATTTCACTCCCATTGTTCACACACTCCTAGGATCAGTAATGACACCTTTCAATGCACTTGCAGCAACAGTTGCAGGTGATGCCAAGTATATTCTCGAGTTTTGATGTCCCATCCTTCCTTTGAAATTACGGTTTGAGCTTGATATGCAAACCTCTCCTGCTCCAAGCACCCCAAGGTGTCCTCCAACGCAAGCACCGCATGTGGAGTTAGTAACTATACCTCCTGAATCCATGAGAATCTTGATTATTCCTCTTTCTAGAGCTTCCATGTATGTAGTCTTACTAGCTGGTGTGATTATGAGTCTAACACCATCATGCACTCTCTTGCCTTTGAGAATCTCAGCTGCCACAATAAGATCGCCAATTCGACCGTTTGTACACGAACCAATGAATGCTTGATCAATAGGAACTCCTGCAACTTCGCCTACTGGTTTTCCGTTTGTTGGGAGGTCCGGTGGAGCAACAGTCGGTTCAAGGGGTTCTTTTTCCAAGTCAAAATGCAAAGAATCAATGTACTCAGCGTCATCATCACTTTTGACCTCCT
>JBHLRT010000293.1:0-3813 GCA_048882305.1 Candidatus Thorarchaeota archaeon | reverse complement strand
ACAACAAACGTTGTGCCTCAATGACCATTCATACATGATGCGTAGAATGAATGAACAAGAACACAGAAGCAGCGAAAGCCGATTAGGCAATCTCAACGTCGGTGCAGGAAACTACTACAGTATTTACTCTAAGAACAATCATGTGTTTATTGCACCTCCGTTAACCAATTACTTGCTGGTCACAATCAAAAGTATATAGGCGTTACGGTCACAGCCAGAATAAAATAGGCCGTTAGGGAAGGATTTATTTTTCAGAAGTTCGGCCGTCCCACGCTTTCCGTGTGCGGATAGGACAATAATTCATGTAACGAAATGTAGTTGGATGTTGAAGTAAAATGGCAAATCCAAGCAACCCGCTCATAGTTCAATCTGACAAATCAGTATTGTTAGAGGTAGACAATCCTCTTTACGAAGATGCACGTGATTCCTTAGCCAGGTTTGCAGAACTCGTGAAGAGTCCTGAGTACGTTCACACCTACCGAGTGACACCTCTAAGCCTTTGGAATGCAGCTGCTATGGGAATGACACCGGATGAAGTGATCGCATCATTAGAGGAGTTTGCAAAATATCCAATTCCAGGCAATATATCCCGAGAGATTGTTGACTATATGTCAAGGTATGGTCAGCTCTCATTATACAAGGAAGGTCCGGATCTCCTCCTATTATGTGAGAATGAAGATCTTGCTGAGGAGATTTTGGCAAATAAGAAATTAGAGGAATTCCTTATAGATAGAGTAGATGCTGTCACTATTAGAGTAGATCCGGCAAAGCGTGGATTTCTAAAACATGCATTGATTGAGTTTGGCCATCCAGTTGAAGACATAGCAGGCTATGTTGAGGGTGAACATCTACCCTTTGAGATTCGTGATGTTACTCTTGAAGGAAAGAAATGGGGACTTCGTGCATATCAAGATGATGCTGTCGCAATCTTCTACGCCGGTGGTGGAGTGAGAGGTGGCTCGGGAGTTGTGGTATTGCCTTGTGGAGCAGGGAAGACTATGGTTGGTATTGGGGCGATGCATAAGCTTCAAACTTCGACGATAATTCTCTGCCCTAATGTAGTTGCAGTAAGACAATGGATAGCGGAATTGCTTGACAAAACTACTCTACAGCCCGAAGATATAGGAGAATACACAGGCGACAACAAAGAGATTCGACCTGTAACTGTTGCGACCTATCAAATCCTTACTTGGCGTAAATCACGAGAGGACCAATTCCCGCACTTCCAACTTTTTGAGGCTCGGAACTGGGGACTCATAATTTACGACGAGGTCCACTTACTTCCTGCACCAGTATTTCGCGTTACAGCTACCATTCAAGCTACAAGAAGACTTGGACTTACAGCCACCTTAGTGCGTGAAGATGAGAAGGAAGAAGATGTCTTTAGTCTCATCGGACCAAAACGATTTGATATGCCTTGGAAGCAGTTAGAGGATCAAGGTTGGATTGCCACAGCTATCTGTTATGAAATAAGACTTGAACTTCCGGATAATATGCGAAGAACCTATGCACTGGCGGCAGATAGGAAGAAGTACAGAATTGCTGCTGAAAATCCCAAGAAGATAGAGATAATCAAGGCATTGCTCGATTATCATGCAAATGATAACGTGCTAGTGATTGGAATGTATCTAGATCAGTTGAAAGAAATAGCTGACGAGGTTGGAGCTCCATTGATAACAGGGAAGACACACAATGACGAACGTCAGCGTTTATACAACGCTTTCAGAGAAGGTGAAGAGAAGATCCTGATTGTATCAAAGGTTGCGAACTTCGCGCTTGATCTACCGGATGCAAATGTTGCAATTCAGGTGTCAGGAACGTTCGGTTCCCGTCAAGAAGAGGCTCAGAGATTAGGAAGGATTCTCAGGCCAAAGACAGATGGCAGCTTTGCAAGATTCTATTCTCTAATTACTAAGGACACACGTGATATGGACTTTGCTGCAAAACGTCAACTCTTTCTCACAGAGCAGGGATACCAATACGTGATTGCGTCTGAAGATGAGAATATATGGGAAACCCCTCCGGAGAGTTTCTTCAATTAGCAAGATGCATCTTCAATCGTGATATGTTACTATCAACATAACTAAGTAATAGATTTCGTAGTTTCAAGGTATTCAGGTTAGGCTCTACAATTCCAGATTCCATAGATAGAAGTCGATCTATCGACCATTCAATAATACAACTGAGAACAAGGGGACGAAGTTTGTTGACGAAAATTAAATCATCCTTACGAATCAAGGCAGGAATGTTCTCGACTCTGTTTCCTTCAAGTAGATAGGACAGGTCATAACGAGAGTCACCAATAGTACAAGCGTCAAAATCAAGTAGCAACACTTCTTGAGATTGACGAAATAAGATATTTGGTATCCATAGATCACCATGCATGACATCACCCGACCAATACCCAAGGTGGTCCATCATAGATTCAACATTCGGGAACAGTTTCATGAATTCCTCAATCAATTGGTGAGTCTGTGTCGTGGCTTGATGTAACCAGGGATGTTCCACTACTTTTCTGTGGTTAGCTGCAAGGTAGTCTATAGGTCTTTCATATTTCGGAATTCCCTTGGGGACTTCAGATTTCAAAATTTCAAGAGATTCCTTTAGTGAAAATAATTCTCGTGGACTTGCATCAAGAATGGTGGAGTAAGTGTTCCCCTCAACAAACTCGATGAGGAAGAAGGGTGTTTCAGAGGAATCAGATAGTCGACCAAACTCAATCGGGTGGGATGCAACATTCAATCGAGCATAATGGAGTCCAGTTTGATACAATTGATCGTATGGATTGACTTGATATTTCTCTGTTGACCAAGGTAACTTGAGAATAAATTCAATATCGGAACAAGAACCTCGGATATTGATGTTAGACCAACCACCTATGGACTTGGGGTTAAGCATTACAATATCATCGAATGAATCAGAAGAGTCCTCTAGAAGAACTTCCAGCTCAGAAATCGTAAGGCCATGAACTTGTTTGATATTGAATTCCATCATGTGTAAGCACAAATCCACGACAACTTCTAAAAGGGTGTCGGAAATCATCCGCGTATGAACGGGAGGAACCTACTTCTCATCCTTACACACCTATTCAGAAAGAAAGGAAATCCAGTGAGAGTAGAAGATGCTGTCGAGTTCATCTCTTTTCGTTGTAGATATGGAAAACCAAGTCAGGTTAGGCGACTCTTCACAATGGCTGTTGATAATGAGATGATATCACGTTCTGAAGAGCATCTAAAAGCAGAATTTCTATACGATAAGCAGGTTCTTCCGTTTAATCTTATTTCGGTGTTGGCGGATAAGATGAGTATCGATAATACTATTGATCCCATGTTTTAGGTTTCCTCAGCCGCGATTGCCCTAAGTGATGCCAATAAAGCAGCAAGATGGATAAACGAATTCTTTCCTTGGAGAATTCGGTAATCAATCTCGGCAATCCTGTCGACTATTCTACTAAGAGTTTCAGGTGAGAATGGTCGTTTGACAATGTCTCGTTCAATCTCCAAGCATATTTCTTGAGGAGCATATCCATCAATAGCCACTAGATTTCGAATCTCTTTTCGCGCAGGTTGATATTGACCATCTAGCGATAAACTCACAATATTGCGAATCCTTGAAACCAATTGAGTCTCAGAGTACTCATAAACTAGGTCCTCAGTAACAACATTACTCGCGGTAGCTGCAATTTGTAGAAGGTTGATTGCTCGTCTAAGGTCACCTTCAGACTCCTTAGCAATAGCTGTTAGTGCCGCTTCATCTATTGTGACACTTTCTCTTGACGCTATCTCTGAGATTATTTTCTTCACCACATCAAGA
>JBHLRT010000292.1:0-3820 GCA_048882305.1 Candidatus Thorarchaeota archaeon | reverse complement strand
TCAATCCAATGGCTGCATTGCAATATCCGACTGAACCAGTCGTTACCTATACTATTGAACCTAAGACACTTGCAAACCTGGGGAGTATCCAGGAACCTATTGAAGCATATGTGGGAACTGACCCGGCTCTTGAATTCGAAGTGAATCCTGAAACAGGGGAAATGCTTCTATCAGGTGCAGGTGAGCTTCACATTGAAATCACCGTTGAGAAACTAGCTAGACTTGGAATTGAGATCAATCTTAGTAAACCAATGGTACTTCTACAAGAGCAATTAACAAAAGATGGCAAATTAGTCACTAACAGCAATGATAGTGTTAGCTCATTTGCAGTACGAGCGATAATATCCTCTAACGGAGGCCCTCCAGAAACCCTTGGAACTGTAATAGATCAAGATCAAAGATCAGCAAGCTGGATTGTTGATGTGTCAAATAAGATCAATCAGTATGGTGATGAAGCAGAATGGATCAGAGAAGCATTCAAAGCTATTATACGAAACGGTCCAATAAAGGGAGAAAGGATGCGTAGATTGGGTTTGGTGATTGAGAGTGCCTCGTTGAAATTTGAGGGACCTGAAACATCGTGGAGAGATATCACACAGCCTTTACTTGAAGCGGTTCGTGAAAGTATACGATCGGGGAATCCTATTGTTCTTGAACCTTGGATTCATCTGGAAATCAGCACGCCAGAGGATTATGTTGGCGCATTGACTGCAATTCTATCTAAAAGAAAAGGACAAGTTCTGGAGATAAATTCTGATAGGTCGCTATTTAGGATTGAGGCTGAGATTCCTGTGAGAGAGTCATTCGGACTTGCCAATGAGATTCGAACATCAACATCGGGATGGGCAACATGGGGAGCTCAAGCCGGAGGATATCGGGATATAAGGAATTCAGAAACTCGTCTAGACTAACGTCTTAGATAGAACCGTCGGTTCATGATTGTCCCGAGTAGAGAGAGAACTCTGCGATCAACTAGTGATATGCTATCTATCATTCTCAAAGCACGGGTCAAGTTGGAGAAGACAGCGTTCAAGTAGGGCTGTGCTTCAACCAACTCTGATTGTTCAACCATTTCTAAATAGGCATTGGTGATTTTGATTAATCCATGCCAGTCCTCAGCTAATAGATAGTCAAACTGCTCATTATTGATGAATGTTGGAGGTTCAGGAAATCTATTCCTATCGATATATGCCGCATACTGATTCTCTAATGCCAAAGCAAAGCGACGTAGAACCTTAGACATGGATGATGAAGTTGCTTTGATGAACTCTGTAGACTCAAGAAACTCAGGTTCAATTGAAACGACTTCTCCGAATGCAATTGAAGATCCATAAAACCCGGTAGCCAATTCTGAGTAATCCTTGTTATCATAAAATGCGCGTATAGTTTGCACAAGATAGGTCTGACCCAGCCAATATTGAGCTAAGAGCGGATCGCTATTCTGAACAGAATCATCAACTAGCGGTTGAATTCGCCCACCTACTTCGAGATTCAATGCCCGAAGGTTCATTTTTGCAGTCGATAGAGCCGCAATCAAGCCAGCCACATCACTTAATGGAGATTCGCTCTGACTCATCATTTTCGACCGCTCTAACAAGGTACTCCATGAGGCTGCGAGAAAGGGTACAACCAAAGAAACGCCATGGATGAACATTGACTCTTGATCGACCCTTGCATCAATGAGCATTCTATCAATATCATCCAGAAGACGCATTAGTCTTTGTGGAATGACGCCACCGTGTCGTGTTAAAAGCCAGACAACATTGTAGGTTGCTATAGCAACCTCAACAAAAGCACGGTCATCAGTAGGAAATAGAGGAATGTATTGTACAAGTATTTCACGTAATGGATCCTGAATATTCATATCCGAATGTTCGGTTTCACGTATTTGTGACAGAGCTAGTCCCATTCTAGTGCCAATTAGTTCAATCTCAGAGATGCGTCCATTGTTGAATTGCTCTTCTCTTAATTTAACAGCTCTTTGAAAAGATTCCAAACCCGTTGACCAGAACTCATCACATTCTGTGGAGAGCACAAGCCATCCAATTGCATTTTCAGTTCTTGCAACTTCTATATCATTATCTGGGTAGAAATCATCAAGATCCTGGAGTAACTCTTTTGATCGATTAAGATACTCCATTGCTTTAGTCATGTTTTCATGATCTCCGAGAAGACTGTGAGCAAATCCAAGGCCGGTCAAAGTCTTCAATAGGTGAATATTGAGATTCGAAGTCTTTTCCTCAATACCATCAAATATTCGAAGTCCTAGTTGAAGACGTTCAATCGCTTGGGGTACTCCTTCACGCCATCCATTAGCTAGAATACTAGATCCAATGACGAGTTGAGCATGGCCAACTTCGACTCGATTGACTAGACCTGATTTTAAAGCGAGATCATATAGTTCTGCGGCTTTATCCCCAATATCTCGTGCAGTTTGGTAAGATATTGAGTCATCACGGGTTTCATTTACTGCTAATTGGAGATTAACGGCAGCAAGACCAACCTGATCATTCTTTGAACGTGCAATTGACTCCAACTCGATAAGATGTTCGCGTGATTCTTGAAACATACGAAGTTCTGTGAGAATACACGCATAATCATATTCAACCTCAAATGCGAAGTCTTTCAAACCGCTTTCAGTGCTAATTTCAACCAATCTATTGAGAAGTAATTCAGCACCTTCAAAGAACCCTTCTTCGATTAGTATCCATGCAAGGCTATGAACCTCATATAATGCTAGATGTGTTGCTCCGTCGTGTCTTCGATCGTAAATAGAATTTAGAGTCATGAGAACCTCATCAGCAAGGAAGGAGAGAAGTGGTCGTAGATTTAATCTGAGTGAGGAGCTTAGTGCTTGTGATAGCTCACCAAGTATGTCAATGAGATTTGGAATTGCTTCTATATCAGGAAGAATCTCACATTCTGATCGTCGATGGCTACTGGTGTATCTTGTGTCAAGCAAGAGGAGCAATTCAGGAACTGCTCTGTTATCATGGAAAGATAATCGGATTGTTAGTTCAGTAAGTTTAGCACTAGCCAAACCAGGTCTACGAAGGATGATTTCTTCAATAGCTCGTGCTATGTCGAAGAGGGTGTTAGCCTCTTCATTATCGCTGAATTCTATGTTTTGAACTGCTGAAAGACCATCATCAAGAGACAAATTTGCGCAGAGAATGTCCCTTAGTGTAGCTATCAGCATCTGTTGCAAGTTTGCCTCTCCTCTCAGAGGATGCTTTATTATTCCTCTTTAAAGGTTTCACAGAAAACAATTAACGTGTAATTTCGAAGACATGCCATTCTCTAGAAGTATCTGTGCCTCTCATGCGCTCCATTCTCAACTGGTGAATGGGTGTTGGACCGCTATCATCAATCCTGAATCTTAGAACAGCATCAGCTAAATATGAAAACGTCGCATATGTCGTTTCTTCATGAACACCTTCTTCGAGGATATACATAATGCTGTGCGAACCCTGTTTGATACGGCCACTTAATCGTTGGACTGCCCGAGGCATTGTTGTGGGACTGGAATGCAGTATCAGCGTAGAGAGACTATCAATAACTACCCTAGCAACTACAAGTTCTTCAAGGACCTCAGAAAGAGCTATACCAAGCTCACTCACATCATCAACTTTAGCTAAGGATCGAGCGGGACCTGTACTTGGTGCACCCATTCGTTCAGAGTAACCATCAATAAAAACAAAGTGTCCTGAAGCTTCATGTTCTTCGATAGACCAACCATGACGACTCATATCGTTCCGAATGACTCGAGGGGAAACATCAGTTGTGACAAAGACAGCTGGGAATCCCAGTTCAATACCTT
>JBHLRT010000291.1:0-3821 GCA_048882305.1 Candidatus Thorarchaeota archaeon | reverse complement strand
CTTCACCAAGACATCAAATGGCTTAGAGCCAATCGGAGAACCAAGCACTTCATCGAGTTTCGTTTCGAGATCTGCAAAATCTGGTGTATACTCATCCACTTGAAGAATCGACACGTCTTCAACACTCTCAGGTATGAAATCATCGATTTCATCGCCGCCATAATTCAAGGGAGTACTGTGATAAGACACGTTGTTCGCCCCAATAAAGTGATGAATTAAGATATGTAATGGTTACGGTTTGTCCGTTTGAATATCCTTATTAGACACGACTAACTTTTTTAGTCTAGACTAAGTTTGTTAGATTTGTCTAAAATTTAACCACAAGCGTCTGTCACACGCATGTCCAAAAAAATGGAGCCCTACAAATGGACGAAAAAGGGACTAAGATTGATACTACGATGCAAATTCGTTTGACCTCAGTTAGACCAGATAAGACATGCAGACTAATTGGAGTTTCTGAAAGAGATCAAGATCATCCTCGACATCAAGGAAGACACAGGAGAGGTCGGAGAGGTTGGTTCTTTGGAAATCCGGAAAGACAAGCGCATAGACAAGCGAAATGGGAAGAAAGACAGAAGCGCTGGGAGGAAAAGAGGCAAACATGGGAGGAAGGCAAGAAAGAGTGGTATTTTGGTGGTGGGAGAGGTATCACGAAGAGACTCCTGGACCTTGGATTGACTAAAGGATGTACTTTCAAGGTAATTCAGAGCAGCAGTAATGGACCAGTCTTAGTGGAAGTAAGAGGGACACGGATTGCCTTGGGACACGAATTAGCCCGACGAGTCATTGTCGAAGTGTTGGAGAACTGAAATTGAAGATACGAGTCGCGTTAATCGGAAATCCCAACGTTGGCAAGTCTGTCATCTTTAATAGCTTGACAGGATTGAAACAGCATACTGGCAATTGGCCTGGCAAAACAGTTGAGAAGAAAGAAGGATACTACACCCACCACGGTGTTGAGTTTGAAGTAGTAGACTTGCCAGGTGTCTATAGTCTCAGTGCTGTTTCAGAAGACGAGAAGGTAGCACGTTCATACATCGTTGATCATCGTCCGGATGTAGTGGTTGATATCGTTAATGCGTCTCAGCTTGAGAGGAACCTCTACCTCACCCTTCTACTAATTGAGCTCCAAGTGAATTTAGTTATCGCCCTTAACATGCATGACATTGTTAAGGCAAGGGGTGACAGGATTGACATTGAGGCTCTATCAAAGCATCTAGGTGCAAGAGTAGTTACAACAACAGCAACGAGAAAAGAAGGAATAGAGGAACTAAAAGACGCCATCCTTGCATCAATACCTGAACACTACCTTGAGAGAACAAGTGATGATGCAACAGTTCCAATGCATACTGTCGGTGATAATGACGAGGGGGATCATCTTCACTACCACCCAAAGTATCATCATCATGGAGAATTTGAACGTTTGAATCCTCCAGCAATAAAATACAATCCCAGGATTGAAACAAGGCTGAAGCAGATAGTGATGATTCTTCAAGATGAGAAAGAGCTACTCGACAGATTTCCACCAAGATGGCTTGCACTCAAAATCTTAGAGAGAGATCCTGAGATTCTCACTTTGCTTGAGAAATCCCCAATCAGAGAGCAGGTTCTGGAGGTGACTTTGTGACGTCTCAAAAAGACCCCTCGATGGAGTCTAAAAATCTTGAACTAGATGAGTCAGTTGATCCTCAAATCATACTAGCAGACGAGAGGTATGAAGTGATAGGACAGATTCTGTGTGAAGCATATGAACCAGGACAAGGAAAGTGGGTCTTGAGTGATATGCTCGACCAAGTACTCCTTCATCGGTATCTAGGCGTACCGATTTTTCTTGTTACAATGTGGGCGATGTTTCATTTCACTTTCGAAATCTCTCGAGTTTTCATGGAAATGATAACGCAGTTCTTTGCATGGGTCGGGACGTATACATCTCAAATACCAGATCCTCTAATCGCATCGTTATTTACAGATGGTATTCTAGGTGGGGTTGGTTTTATTCTGACCTTTGTGCCGCCAATATTCTTTCTCTATCTCGCAATATCAGTCTTGGAGGACACAGGGTATTTGTCTCGAGCAGCCTTCGTCATGGATCGCTTTATGATGAAGATGGGTCTCCATGGAAGGTCGTTCATTCCACTTCTCCTTGGATTCGGTTGTAGTGTGGCTGCAGTCATGGCTGCAAGAACGGTGGATGGAGATTCAAACCGATTAACTACCATTCTTGTGAGTCCCTTGATGTCGTGTGCTGGAAGACTCCCAATCTATATCCTAATTGGAGGTGTCTTCTTTCCTAGTATAGCTGGAACCGTAGTCTTCCTCATGTACATGTTGGGAATAGTGATGGCAATAATTGTGGCAATAGTCTTCAAAAAGACCATCCTGAGAGAAGAGTCATCCTCTATGCTAATGGAACTTTCACAATATCAAATTCCTACAGCACATGGATCATTCAGACACATGTGGGACAGAGGCATCCTATTTGTACGAACAGCAGGAACATACCTTCTAGTTGGCAGTATCATGATGTGGTTTCTATCATCTTTTGGACCTACAGGAGTGGGCGTGTCAGTAGACGAGTCATTTGCAGCAATACTCGGTCAACTGATTCAACCAATCTTTGCGCCACTTGGTTTTAGCTGGCAGATAGTGATGGGCTTGATTTTCGGATTTCTAGCAAAAGAAGCTGTGATTCAGTCCTTGGCAGTTGTCTATGCAGTTGGAGGGGTTGCTCTTGAAACAGCACTACTCAGCAGTATCAGTCCTCTCACTGCAGTTGCTTTCATGGTCTTTGTTCTTCTGTACATACCATGCCTTGCTACTGTAGGCGCTATCAGGAAAGAAACCGGTTCTTGGAAATGGACGGGTTTCTCAATAGTATACCAACTTGTACTCGCATATATTGTGGCTGCAATGGTAGTCGTAATTGGAGGTGTATTAATTGTTTAGTGAAGAGATTAATCTCCCGAGCAATGGTAAATGGCCTTCAGTTCTTACCTTGGTTATTGGTATAGCTTATCTCAGCATGGGAGTAATTCAGATTCTCTCAAGCTTACAAATTATAACACCAATTGTTGGATTCTCGGATTTCATTGGTGGATTTCTACTAATCATAATTGCAGCGATATTCTTGACCGGTGTATCACCATTATCAAGAAACAATCAGGAAGGTTATGCTTACATTGCAGTAGGTTACATCTTGGCAGGATTGTTATTCGGACTGCAAATTCTAGTAATTCTGACAAATTTCATTGGCTGGATACTTAGATTTCAAGACTGGTTAACATGGAATATCTGGAATGATGTGACACCCTCTTTTTGGATGTTTATTATTTTGATGGCTGCAACTGGTTCAATATGGGTGATTGGAAATATGAAAGAAAAAATCCTAGGCACAGCAAAGGAGGTTACTCACAATTGATTAGGGAAGTATTGCAGCTGATTGTTTCGGAAGGCATGCTAGACAAGAATCAGATAGCTCGTAAATTAGGAATACAGATTGAAACACTCGAAGATATCATTCGACTTTTGGTCGCACGGGGATACCTGAGAATGGAACACAATGGTTGTGATGTTGAGTCTTCCTGTTCAGGTTGTCATAATACGAAAGGTTGCGACATGATTACTAACACAGGTCAAGCATTCTATATCACGGAGAAAGGTAAAGCGTATGCTCATATGAATGGAGGCGGAAGTAATTGAATACAGAAAGTGTCGAACTCACGAAAGCGCTTGAGATGTATGTCAAGGTGGCATTTGAATTAGAAGAAGAACTCGGAGTCGCTACTGTTTCAGATATGGCTGAACGTTTAGGTGTGAAAGCC
>JBHLRT010000290.1:0-3826 GCA_048882305.1 Candidatus Thorarchaeota archaeon | reverse complement strand
ATCCTACCTCGAGACTGGCTTGCATTCATGGTTACTAACTATAGAGAACCAGAAGAGTGGAAAGAACTTGTCAAAATGGCTGATGAGATTGATGAGATTACATTGAGCGGTCCCATCGTTCCCTATGGAATCGGAGGAAAAGATGGTCTTCGCCGTTTTGTTGCTGAGAGGGACACTGGCTATTATCGACTACTCAAGACGCTCAAGAAGACCCTTGACCCCAAGAACATCTTACAACGAGGAATCTACATTCCCGCGGAGGAATTGCAATGAGGATAGAAGAATACCGTGACATGATCTACGCATGCGGGAGATGTGAAATCTGTCGGGGTTTTGATTATAATGACCGATGTCCGGAGATATTCACTCAACATTGGGAGTCTTCAAGTGCAAGAGGTAGAATGGCAATTGCGAGAGCAATTCTCGAAGGAAAGCTTGAGTATTCTGAGGACCTTGCAGAGAGAATCTTTGGATGTTTCATGTGTGGTCGCTGCAGAGAAGAATGCAAAAAGGCGGCTCAAATCGATGTAATTGCAATTACAAAAGCAATGCGTCAGGACTTCGTAGAGCAGGGTGTCAAGATTCCCGAAGATGGAACCCGAATGGCAGATACAGTATCAACTTCAGGCAACATCTTCGCAGATTCTCCTCAGATTCATACCAAGTGGGCTGAAGGGCTTGAATTCAAAGAAGGCTCAGGAACTTTGTTCTATCCCGGGTGTCTGGCGAGTCACAGGTTTAAAGAAAAGACCAACATTTTGGTTCGCCTCCTTCAAGCAGCAGGATACGATTTAGACTTCCTAGGGGACGAGCAGGAATGTTGCGGTACTCCTTACTGGATTACAGGAAAGATGGACAATGCCAAGGACTATGCAAAGGGATACTTGAAGAAGCTTCAAGATCGTGGAGTAAAGGAGATTATTACGCCTTGTCCTAGTTGTTTCAGAGCATTCGACGAGGAATATCCTCATCTACTTGGTCTTGAGGAGTTTCCGATAAAGGTCCGACACACAAGTGAGATTCTACTTGAAATTGTTGAAAAGAAGAAGCTGAAACTCAATCCAATTGAAAAGAGGATAACATATCATGATCCCTGTGAGATTGGTCGCTATCGCGATATCTACGACCCACCACGCAAGGTTCTAGATGCTATCCCTGGTCTGGAGTTCGTTGAAATGTCCAGAAACCGTGAGAACGCTTTTTGCTGTGGTGGCGGTGGAGGCTGCAAAATTATGTACCCTGACAATTCTCAGAAAGTTTCGGATGAGCGTATTGGAGATTTTAAAGAAACAAATGCTGAACTCCTGAGTACAATCTGTCCTGCTTGTGAGATGAATTTGACACATGGAATGTACGAAGCAGACATAGATGCTAGAGTCTTAGATATTGCTGAGATATTAGCTGTTTCAGCGGGTGTAGTGGATATCGAAATACTGGATCCTGATTATTTTCCTGAAGATTGAGGGTGTATTGCACTCTCGATCATTTTATCCGCCAACAGCTGCTATCATGAAAACTACGAGATCACCATTGGAGAGCTTAGTTTGTTCGCCTTTCCTAGCTACCATATTCATCCCATTTATGACAACAACTGCGTCTCTCCTCAGGACTCTTTTTACAGTATCCTCGAGATAGACCTCGAACCTTTCACCATACTCTTCGTGTAGCTCATCGATTAAGTCTCGGACTGTGGACTCATCTCCAGTTTCAAACGAAAACTTGTTGTGTTCGTCGTATTTGAGTCCTTTATTCATCAGTTTCACAAAAACCTCGGTCACTGTTAAGCTACACCACTTGCTAATCCTAATGCATAGTTAAAGTTTAAATTTACCCATTTGATAGAACCTTTAACAGTTACCCAGACAGATTTGAAGTTGGGATGGAAGGGGCAAACATCATAAAGGGGATGTTTTTCGACTTATCCTGATTATGCCCATTTCAGCATTAGAAAACTCAAAGTCTGTGGGCAATGATTACGGGAATACATGGGTTGCGATTGAATTGGCGGAAAAAGCATCGAAAACTACACTGAGAGAATGGCTATCGCAGAATGCCAGAGCTGAACCTGTTCACTACAAGAAAATCGCAGAAGCACTTGAACGAGACCCAGCTTCAGTCTCCGCCTCTTTATCAATTGAAGGCAAACAGGCATTGGAAGACGATAGACCCGCATATTTTCAACGAGTTGGTCCGGGTCTTTACAAGTACAATGACCTTTGCGAAGGCGCTGTAGACGAAGAGCTCATTTCTGAGGTGACATCGCAGGCTTCGGAGTTCAATCGCGTGACACGAAGAGAGATGCGACACCAACTAGCAAAATTAGAACTACACGAATTTAATGACCTTGCAAAGATAGTGCTTCTAAATGTGAGAGCCCGTGTGGAAGATGCAATTGAGGTTGACCATGAAAATGGGACAGCTGTTATGCTCACATCATGGCGTGATGATGGTGGTAGATCCCCCGTTGTGGTGTACGCAAAGAAGTGTGAGTTTGATGAGAAAATTGGGATTGACCTCATCCAGAGGATTCGAGGTTCTCTTCCTACACACCAAGCAAATCAAGGTGTTTTGATCACAAATGGTACTGTAACTCCTGAAGGAAAAAAGGAAGCACTTGGGTATCGTCCTGATGTCCACTCTGTACCACCTGTCCACATTATGGATATTGAAATCATTCTGAATGTTCTTCTTGAGAGTCGAACGGGAGTTCGATCTAGGAATGTAGAGGTTCTTCTTCTGGACCAGGAGTTCTTTAAGAATCCTGGAAAGACGCTTCAGGAACTTCTCGAAAGACTTCGACGGACAACGTAGTTTAGGAGCATGCAAGGCACTTGCCGTATTGAATAGGAGCTAATAATATTAAACTCGTTGTTAAAGTCTGAAAAAAAGGCACCCTTTAGTTTAAATATCAGCGTACATCTAAAGAACGTTATCACGATACGATTCGTTTTCTTGTCGTGAGAGAGAAAAAAAGGAGAACAACGCAAATTGAGTGAGGAAGAAAAGCTCCTCTTCGTGCGAGAGAGTTCCGGCCTTGTAAAAGAAGTAGGTACGGGCTTTGCACTTCTTCTTCCCATTGCACTAACACTTGGTCCGTGGTTCCATTTTGCAGGACCACAGATTTCGACTTGGAATCCAGGTGCACACCTAACAGTGATGTTTGGATTAGGTGCCTTCGCAGTCTTCTTTGAAGCGATTGCACTGATGTGCTTGATGCTTGCGATGCCAAGATCCGGAGCTTCATACCACTTTACAGGACGTGGTCTGAGCCCAATATTCGGTGTGATGGAAGGTTGGAGAAGCGTAATTACCAACCCTGTCTTTAGAGGGACTGGAAGCTTTTTCGCTGTACAAATTTTCGCTGGTGGTCTGTTCGTTATAGGTTCAGCTGCTGGTGATGCACCTGGTACAGGATTACTTGCTGTATCCGCATTATTGAATGAACCAATTCCATTGTTCATTGCTGCGTTTGTTATGATCCTAGTTGGTTTCGTTTTCAGCTATTTGAGCGTGAAATGGCTCGGCTGGTTCGTAATCATATTGGGAATCGTAAACATCGCGTCGCTCTTAGTTGCTGATCTTGCCCTACTGACAGCTCCTGACTTTGCAGGCTCGTGGGATGGTATCTTTGGCAACTATGCAGCTATAAATGCAACTATTCCACCTGGAACGGATCCTGGTCAACTAGGAACATTTACGATGCTGAATCCTGCGGCGTTAGGACCTGCCTTGATAGTCACGGTGGGTATGATGTGGCCTTACCTCATTATGCCTGTAGCTGGTGAAGTTTCACAGCCAAGTAAGAACATCCCATTGAGCAATGTGG
>JBHLRT010000289.1:0-3827 GCA_048882305.1 Candidatus Thorarchaeota archaeon | reverse complement strand
CGTGCGTTTGTATACAGTCATAAAGTTAGTAAGTGTCAGTAAAATCAAGATTCTTGAGCGCTACTCGAAAATGAGTAAAAGGTGGAGTAAATGCCAGAAGTAACTGATGTCAGAAGTGCACTAGAGCTATGTGGCTTTACAACAGGAGACATTCAGGAATCCCGGTTACTGAACCTCCTAATCTCAATTCTCAAAGCGCAACGCAACCCTCCGGTCCCATTGTCTTTTGGAGAGATTTATGAACAACTCCAGAAGGATGAACCGAAGCCAAAGTTGACTAAAGCTTGGGTACACAGGGTCCTAAAATCCTTGGTTGAAACCCATTTGATCCGTCTGGAGAGTCCAACTTCGAAACGAAAGAAGTACATCGCAGACGTGAACACGGTGATGGCTGGACTTGAGAAGCTGAAGAGTGAAAGGATAGAGGAGCTGGAAGGTCAGAGGACTGAGCTCGAGGAGGATTTGAAGACTTTGGGTAGTCTCGAATGCGGCGCGCTTGCACAGCAGTTTGTCAAGACTGTGACAGGAACTCAACAGAAAATTAGTTCCAGGATAGTACGTGGCGTTGATGAGCTTCACAGAGTGCTGAAATACAACATGACAGATATTGCCAAGAAAGGAGATATAATTCGAGTCACAGTACTTTGGTTAGGACCATTTGTTGATGAAGGTACTATAGATCGATCTATGAAGTTTTTAGATGCAGCAAAGAGAGGGGCTGAAATCAGGTATATGGTGCCAGCAGCTATATTCGATCTTAATGAGATGACTGATGTGGGATTCAACGTGGAGAATGCCTTGAAGATGGTGCAGAATCTGATTCAGCTTCGAAAGAGTGGAATCAAGTTTGATGTTCGAATCTATGATGGTCCGAAAACATACAATCAAGTAAGCATCAACAGGGATAATATGGTATTGATAATTTCAGAGGAACCTGTGACAGCCACTTGGATTACAAGAGACTTCAATCCAGATCTTATTGATAATGCTGTAAAAGCCTTTGACAGAGATTGGAAAAAGGCCAAGTCATTCATAGGCATGAAACCAGAAGACCTGAAGTCTTATGGTGCAGAACCCGGAGGACTAATTAGTAAGATTAGTAGTGGTAAAGATGTAGAAGATTCTAATTGATTGGGGGAATGAGGGTGACTACCGAGATAAGACATGAAGAGGTTCTTGACCTAATTGGAGTGGATACAAGTAGGAAGGATATGATTATACTTGGGGCGATACTCAAAGCACAAAGAAGTCCAAGTGATTTTATCGATTTCGAAACACTTCGGGAACAACTGGCGATAGATGAGGGTTCGAGAAAGGGAAAAGACCCACTCATCTATAGAACTCTCTCGACACTTGAAAAGGATGGTTTTCTAAAGATTGACAAGGGAAGTCAAAAACATGGATATTGTTCCAATATCGCGATGCTGGAGAAAGCCCTCTCAAAGATAATTGCCAAAAATGTCGAAGATTTGGAGAAAGAATTGAAAGAAATTGATGCAGAAATCGAGACAATCTCTGAGATGAGTTCTGATCGTCTCGCATCAGGAGTAATCGAAATTTCAACCGGTAGAAAAACCAAAAAATCAATGGAAAAACCAATCTTCGCTCAAGGATGGGACAACATTCTGAAATTGCTTGATGACAAGATCTACGGAAATATCAAGAGGGGTGATATTGTAAGGATAAAACTAGAGTGGTTATCCGATATTGATTATCTAAAACCAAAAAGAGCAATGAACATTCAACGCTTACTGAACAAGGGAATCGAGATACGAGCTCTTGATCATGACAGAGGAGAACAGGCATTTAGAAATGATATGAAAGAGCTGCTTGAGAAAATGCAAGGCAGTGGAGGGAATATTGCATATAGAGTGTTTCCACGTGATTCTGCAACTTACCAGTTCATTGGCAAAAATTCAGAGGGAATAGTACTTGTTGTGTCAGAACATCCACTATCAGCAACATGGATGCCTAGAAGTGGGAATGTAGAATTGGTTGATACCGCCATTGATAGTTTTGATAAAGATTTCAAGAAGGGTATTGATTTGTTGGAGTTTGAGGGATGAGGGATTGGTAACAAAGAAACTACAAACTGATCTTGAAAGACTTGGAGTGGATCTGAACTCTAGTGAGATGCAAGTGTTTCAAGCAGTGCTTGTTGCAGCAGGCAGAGCAGGTAAGTTCGTGAATTATAAGGAGATAGCATCAAGTCTTGAAAAATTAGCAGATCGAAGGTATACAAAAGCGTACATTTACAGGAGATTGAATGACCTCGAAGAGAGGGAATTCATTACAGTAGATGATATTCATTCTCCAAGAACTTATGCGGTATTAGAGTCTGGCTTATCCAGTGCTTTTGAAACATTGCGCGTAATGAAACTTTCAGAAAACTTGGAAAATAGACAGAAAGTTTCTACGATGATTAACCGTCTTAATTCCGTCAAAAGCGAAGAGCTTGCACTCATGTTACATAGACAATTGGCAGGCACCTTATCAATTAAGGAGTCAGAAATAATTGAGGGTATTGAGAATGTCAGAAGCACTATCATTCGAGAGTTCGCAGATGGATCTAAACCTGGCGATGTGGTAAGAGTCCTTGGTCACACCAGCACACTTGTCGAAGGACTTGGTCCAGGAGGAGTGACCGAGTTGAGGGTCATGCAGGCAGGATTCAGAGGTGTGAAGGTAATGGGACTTCTTACTCCTGTTTCGCAAGTAGGCCCAGATGCGAGTATATTAGCAAATCACCTAATGCCTATGGCGGACATCTTTTCCGAAGCTTCGCGAACAGGCAACATTCATGTAAGATTGGCGCGAGAACCTGTGAATACGTATAGAATCGTTAGCTTGAATGACGACAAGATGCTCCTCTACTTGACTCATGCAAAGGAGTCAGATGTTGCAGCTCTCGTCCATAGAAAAGACAACGCAGGTCTTGTCGATGACGCAATAAGAACATTCGACGAATTATGGGAAGACAGTATTGATGTTCTAGAAATGGTGAATCAGCTAACGAAAAAGAACCAACCTGCTTAGAAATCAGCCAACCATGTGTTATTCTTCGAAAGGGTTAGGAAGATGTCATCACTAACTGCTTGAAAGTCCTCATAGAGCCCGTATTCACCGCCGGCAGCGTACGGATGTCCGCCACCATTGAACAACTTAGCAGCAGCATTGCATAACACCCCATCACTACCTCTTCTGAAACCAAGCATTCCGCCTTGACTAAGAGAGAGTAAAAGATCCGCAACTTTTAGTTCAGGATCAATTGACGAAAGGACTTCTTGGTTTGAAGCAAATGTACCCATGTCTGTAGAGGTCACACCACTCGGTATCTCAACAATTCGTACTAGTTTTCCATGAATTATCTGATCCTGGTGGTTTGCCAGAGCTTTTCTCATCTTCTTATTCTTGTCTTTACGATAGTGATCGACGCGTTGGTTAAGTAGTGTGTCTTTGAACTTGTGAGCATTATTGTCCCAAATCCCACTCATCCCGCTTTCGGCAAGTTTCTCAAGTACTGGATAGAGAGCCTCAGTAACTTCCTCTTTCTTGTCAATGGCTCTAAACCGAATAACATTGACAGCATCTGTGAGTGCAGTTGCGGATTCGATTTCTCGAAGGTTGAAATCTGTATCATGTGCAATCTTAGCAAGTTCTGATGAAATCTCATCTCTTGGCATGAGAACTTTGTGTGTTATTTCAGCAGCACAAAAATCGTGGTTGACTTTCAAAACAGGTTTATTTCCAAGTGAAAGAACCATCTTAATAGCACGATCAGACCATTGATGATGATCTAGCCATACTATGCGGCAACCCTGAGAAAC
>JBHLRT010000288.1:0-3835 GCA_048882305.1 Candidatus Thorarchaeota archaeon | reverse complement strand
TGTGCCATGGCGGATTTATTATGTCGCATACATCTCAACCGGTCCATATGCCTGATCAGAGCTTGGTAGATGAGTTCAAACCATCCGGTCATTCCCCATTTCTCTTTCTTCCAGACATAAACTCTACGTTCGCAGGTAGCGAATACCTGACTCTCATCTACATCAACAACAAGGGGAGGTGTGTCAGTTTCGCCTAACTCTGCGATTAGTTGCCAGTCCTTCTTGGACCAAACTCGAATATGTTGGTCTCGGCATGCGGCATAAAGAAACTCCTCATCATATGTTAGATCAACTGCAGGAGCCTCTAATTGAGTTATTACTTCATAGCTCAGAGGCATGGCATCATTGCCTTTATCCATAATTTCTCCCCATGAGATTCAGCGTGTAATATTCACGATTTTTAGAGTGCTTAAGGGTGTTTCTTTCTGGGTTAAAACAGCAAAAAATGGATGCAAAATGCAGTTTTGGAAATAACAATACATAGTAAAATCGTTGAAAAGGGAGGACCCACACAGAAAGAACTTAAGACATCCACAATGAAATTAGCCGTATCAGACGGAGGTAGGCATCTTGGACACCAGCGGATGGAGACGAGAATTAGACAAACTCGCCGAACTAAAAGGAATCCTCGTTTCAGTCAACCCTGCGATGGAGGAACAAGCTGACCGTCAGGTCCGCCAGCTCTACGAAATCTTCGCAAACTTGACTAAGATGGATAATGAATTAGCAACATCAGGATTTATGAAAAAGAGAAAGGTTCAAGCTCAAGTTGATAAAACATCGAGTGATCTTGAAACTGATTTCATGAGAGTCACTCGTGATTTTGCGGAATATTTCCGAAAGGAGCACAAGGACACCCTCGCGATTGTTCCAAAGATTCAAGCTCTAAAACCTGCAGAGGTCAAAGGAATCACATCATTGAATTTTCCTGGAATTGGAGCTGGAGATCTGAAAGACTTTGAGAAGCTTCATGAGTTTGCGAAAGCATTCTCAAAACTATACTTGGTTATCCATGAAGATGTTGCGCGAGATGTTAAATCAACTCTTGATGAGAATAAAGCTACTGTTGACACCTACGAACGTCACATCACAATAGACAAGAGCGAAGTAGCAACAACGGTCGCAAATGATGATGTCGTGGGTCTCTCTCTCAGAGACCTAATCATACTAAACGATAAACTTCAGACGGATAGAGAATTTCTTGATGGTAGAAAAGATGAGGTAAGCAAACTACTAAGCTCATCACTTGTTGGCTCAGTTGAATCACTACAAGCATCTGTTGAAACCACAGGAAGATTGGGTCTTGAGCTTCCTATGGAACTTTCTCAAGAATTGCGGTTGATTGCTAGAGATGCCTCAAAAGCCTCTACACTAACAGCACTTGTAGCTCTTGAGAATCAAATTCATACTGCAAGGATAAAGGTGGCCAATGCCCTTCGAGATAAGATCGTGAACATTAAACACGAAGTCACTACCAAAATTGTGGAGGGCGGGATTCCAACAACTGCGGATGTGATTCCAACACCGCCTAATGTTGGTGTAGAAGGCGATGAGATTGCTCCACTATTGTCCGGATATCAGAGAATGGTGGAATGGGAAGGACAGGTAAGGATTGCACTCAGAGAACGACTATTCGAACTACTTGATGATGTCGAGAAAGCCACCGAAGCACCTGATGATGCAGGAATAAAGGATATTGTAGCAGTTCGCCAGTTTATTGCAGAATCAAAGAAGAAACTCAAAGATGCAGATATTGATGAGATGGTGAGAGTTTACCTTCAAGCCAAAGCGATGGATGACGAATATCGGAAGAATATCACAGATAGCATTCGAAACTACTTGACCAGATTCAATGAATTGGCCACATCTGCAGACAGGGTCCTTGACCACGCTCAATTAAGTAAGAAAGCTCCGAAGGTTGAGGAACTTGAAGGAGGAATTGTTTACCTGCTTGGTTCGCTTACGAGTCTACGAGGAGCTGTTGAAAGTGGAGTAGCCACATTTAGAGAAGCGTGCCAGCAAGAGATAGATGCTATTGTTCATGACCTCCAGACTGTCAAACCTGCATACGCTGAAATTTTCATGCCCATTATCGTTGAACTAGATGAGGGATCAACTCGAATCCAATCGATGGATGACTTTTCGGAAATCAAATCAGAGATGCGTTCGATAAAGGATGGAATTCTTGTCAAAGCACAAGACGCACTTGAGAACCTAAGATACAGACTAGGTGTTAAGATTCGACTTGCAGCGGCCAAACTGATGGGAGCAGGCGTTGAGATTCCTCCACAAGCCCAAGAAGCTATTGCTGAGTTGAATAGTGTTGGTGTCGCAGCTGATAACGTCTTCAGCTTGCCAGCCATTGCTCGTAAAATGGTCGAGATTTATGAAAAGAAAATTCAAGACAAGATAATTGAGAAACTTGGTTCTGAGGTAGATTCCCTTACCACAAGTCTTGATCGTGCTGCAAGCATTGGTGTAAAATTGGGCAAGGAACTTAAGATGCTTGAGGGTCTTAAAACAAAACCACCTACAGAACTTGAGGACGCAGCAGATGCCTTTGACCAACTCATGAATCTCACAACTTCACCTAAAGTCCACAAGAAGATCAGAGACCGTGTTGATGAAGCATATGTGCAGATTAAGGGTGCACTCTCACTCTTTGAGGATCAAGGCATGTCTGAGTTTGTTGAACGATTAAAAGTCCTCATAGACCAAGTTCCCTCCAAACTGGAAACAGATTCACCTCACGTAAATGAGGCATTGGATGTATGTCTGACACTTGCAAACATTCAGGAAGAAATGCTGCAAATGATAAAGAGTATGGCAACAAAGAGTGGGGAATCTCATGAAGCTGAGTTGAAAGAGAAGAGCCAGTATTACTCGACAATTCAGAGAGTAGCTGATAAGCATCCCAAGGACTTCAGTAAAATTGTCTTTGATATTAATAAGGTGAAAGAGTTAGAAGATGGTCTGACAGAAGCAACTGATCTAGACGTGGCAATTTCTAATTTTCACGAGCTTGAGAGCATGCGCAAGCAATGGCTGGATAAAGCAGTTGCGATGGATGATTGGCATAAATCACTACGAATGTTCATGACTGGCTTTAGCCCAGCAGACAAGCCAGATGTTCGTGACAAATTCATTGACGACGCAATAAGGAAAATAAGGGAGACCTATAGCAGAGAGGACATTAGTTCCTACCTCAGTTGGGCAATAAAAGAGAGTGCTCAAGCTTTGGTCGATTCAAGAAAGAAATAGGAGTAAAAATCAATGTTTGGTAGTAATCCACCTAAGAAACCAGTTGAGATGGATGATACAACAAAAGCTGCTGAAGTTTTCGCCATTGGTATTGGTGAATGTGGCTCAAACATAGTTGGGTCATATCTTCAGACAAGTAGAGACAAGAAACTCCCTTCACGAGTCAGAGGTTACTTGCTCATCAACACAGACAGAGCTGACCTCACAAAGGTTAGACAAAAGTACGGCATTCCAAAAGAGAATACACTCCTATACGGTGCAAGCGAAATTGGTGTCGGAGGACGTTTCATGGATGGATATAATGCAATCATGGAGTCCAAGGACATTATCTTCGATCAGCTTGGAAATCTTGGATTTGAAGGTGTATCCGGTTTCTGTATCTTCACGAGCTTAGGAGGAGGTACCGGCTGCGGTGGAACCCCCGCGCTGATTGAATTACTAAAGCAACGATTCCAAGAGGAAGAAGGTCGAAGAATCTTCGTCTATGTTGTAGGCATACTCCCCTTTGAAGGTCAGTCTAGTGAAGCTTTGAACTCAATCTGGGCTGTTTCAAAGTTGCTTCGTGCTCAATTGC